>NZ_JBIAGU010000004.1:347148-383421 GCF_042869935.1 Kitasatospora sp. NPDC006697 | reverse complement strand
CCCCCCCCCCCCCCCCCCCCCCCCCCCCCCCCCCCCCCCCCCCCCCCCCCCCCCAAACCCCCCCCCCCCCCCCCCCCCCCCCCCGGGGGGGCGCCCCCCCCCCGGGGGGGGCCCCCCCCCCGACGGCTTTTTCATGACTCTGCGTGAGCGGTGGAGCGGGCTGCCAGGAGGATGTGTCCGATAACCGAACATCGTGATGCTATCGAGACCGATATTCAGAACATTTGGTTCTGACCACTTCTCAGGGTGATCGATAGTGGGGAGGTCAAGCTCGGGCAAATGGGGGACAGGCTCGGGCAAACGCCGACTCTCAGGAGGGCATCACCCATGCGAGGTGCCAGTCAGGCCAAGTGGGCCGTCGCCGCGATCGCCGTCGCCCTGGCCGCCACCGCCTGCGGCGGCGGGACCAAGGCCAGCGGCTCGGGCGCGGTCGACCCGGCCGGCGTCTTCAGCTACCAGAGCGGTGAGCCGCAGAACCCGCTGCAGCCGGCCAACGCCAACGAGGTGCTGGGCGGACGGGTGATCAAGAACCTGTTCCGCGGCCTGGTCAGCATCGACCCCGGCACCAACAAGCCGGTGATGCAGGTGGCCGACTCCATCGAGAGCAGCGACGCCAAGCACTTCGCGGTGACCCTGAAGAGCGGCTGGACCTTCCACGACGGCACCCCGGTGACCGCCGCCTCCTTCGTGGACGCCTGGAACTGGGCCGCCGACACCAGGAACAACCAGATCAACTCGAACTGGTTCTCCGACATCGCCGGCTACACCGACGTGCACCCGGTCAAGGGCGACCCGACCGCGCAGACCATGTCCGGCCTGAAGGTGGTGGACGACACCCACTTCACCATCGACCTGGTGCACCCGGTCTCGTACTTCCAGTACAAGCTGGCCTACACCGCCTTCTCCCCGCTGCCCAAGTCCTTCTACGCCGACCCGGCCAAGGCGGGCGAGAACCCGATCGGCAACGGCCCGTACAAGTTCGTCTCCTGGGAGCACAACAAGGCGATCACGCTGGCCGCCTACGACAAGTACGCGGGCGGCGACAAGCCGAAGAACGGCGGCATCGTCTTCAAGAACTACAGCTCCGCCGAGGCCGCCTACAAGGACCTCACCTCGGACAACCTGGACGTGCTGGACCAGGTGGACCCGACGGACCTGCCGAGCTACAAGTCCGACCTGGGCGACCGCGCGGTGGACCAGCCGCAGGGCGGCATCACCTCGATCGCCTTCGCCATGTACCAGCCGGACTGGCAGGGCGTGGACAAGGCCAAGGTCCGCCAGGGCCTGTCGATGGCGATCGACCGGGACACCATCACCAAGACCGTGCTGAACGGCTCGCGGCTGCCCGCCGACTCCTTCGTCGCGCCCGGCACGGTCGGCTACAAGGCCGGCATCTGCGGCGAGGTCTGCACCTTCGACCCGGCCAAGGCCAAGGCGCTGATCGCCGAGGGCGGCGGGGTGCCGAACAACAAGATCACCATCCTGTACAACGCCGACGGCGGCCACAAGGAGTGGGTGGACGCGGTCTGCAACTCCATCCGCCAGTCCACCGGCGTGGAGTGCCTGGGCGACCCGAAGCCGGACTTCAAGACCGCCCGCAAGCAGGTGACGGCCCACCAGGTGCCGAGCATGACCCGCACCGCCTGGTCGCAGGACTACCCGCTGAACGTGAGCTTCCTGCGCGACCTCTACGAGACCGGCGCGGACTCCAACGACTCGCTCTACTCCAGCCCGGAGTTCGACAAGCTGGCCACCGCCGCCGACCAGGCCACCTCGGTGGACCAGACCGCCGAGCTGTACCAGCAGGCCGAGGCCCAGCTGGTCAAGGACATGCCGGCCATCCCGCTCTGGTTCTACAAGACCAACGCCGGCTGGTCCAACAACGTGACCGACGTGAAGTACGACACCTTCGGTGACCCGGTCTTCACCCAGGTCGAGGTCAAGCAGAAGTAGCTCGGAGGGCACGACGATGGGGCGCTTTGTCGCGAGGCGACTGCTCCAGATGATCCCGGTCTTCCTCGGAACGACCGCGCTCATCTTCTTCATGGTCCATGTGCTGCCGGGCGACCCGGTGGCCGCGATGTGGGGCGACAAGGCCGCGGACCCGGCCCAGGTGGTGGCCAAGCGCCACCAGCTCGGGCTGGACCAGCCGCTGCTGCAGCAGTACTTCACCTACATGGGGCACCTGTTCACCGGGGACTTCGGGACCACGATGAACCAGCGCAAGGTGATCGACGTGATCTCCGAGGCGATGCCGGTGACCATCCGGCTGACCCTGATGGCCTTCGCCGTCGAGCTGGTGCTCGGCGTGGCGATCGGCCTGTTCGCCGGTCTGCGCCGGGGCGGGGCCTTCGACAAGGCGACCCTGGTGGTCACCCTGCTGCTGATCTCGGTGCCGGTGCCGGTGCTCGGGTTCCTCTTCCAGAACCTCTTCGCCGACCAGCTGAAACTGGTCACCCCGACGGTGCAGGACTCGATGAACTTCGGTCAGCTGATCCTGCCCGCCGTGGTGCTGGGCTCGCTCTCGCTGGCCTACGTGGCCCGGCTGACCCGGACCTCGATCGCCGAGAACATCCGGGCCGACTACATGCGGACCGCGGTGGCCAAGGGCCTGCCGCGCCGCAAGGTGATCGGCACCCACCTGCTGCGCAACTCGATGATCCCGGTGGTGACCTTCCTCGGCACCGACCTGGGCGCGCTTATGGGCGGCGCGATCGTCACCGAGTCGATCTTCAACGTCAAGGGCGTCGGCAACGCCATGTACCACGCGATCAACCAGAAGGACGGCTCCACCGTCTCCGGGTTCGTCGCCGTGCTGGTGCTGGTCTACCTGGCCGCCAGCCTGATCGTCGACCTGCTCTACGCGGTCCTGGACCCGAGGATCCGGTATGCCTGACCTGCTCGACACGAAGTCCGCCGGGGCCGACGCCGCCATCGCGGCGGCGGTGGCCCCGGCCCCCGAGAAGGCCCGCAGCCTCGGCTCGGACGCCTGGCGGGAACTGCGCCGCAAGCCGGTCTTCCTGCTCTCGGCCGCGCTGATCCTGCTGCTGCTGGTGATCACCGTGGCGCCCGGCCTGTTCACCTCGGTGGACCCGCGGGCCGGCGACCTGCGCCACCACTACCTGGGCAGCCCGCAGTACGGGCACTTCTTCCAGGCGGACTGGTTCGGCTACGACGGTCAGGGCCGGTCGATCTACGCCCGGGTGATCCACGGCGCCCGCGCCTCGATCATCGTCGGCACCTGCGTGACCGCGGCCGTGGCCGTGGTCGGCGGCCTGATCGGCATGCTGGCCGGCTACTTCGGCGGCTGGCTGGACACCCTGTTGTCCCGGATCACCGACATCTTCTTCGGCATCCCGCTGCTGCTCGGCTCGCTGGTGGTGCTCAACGCCTTCACCTCGCGCACCGTGTGGAGCGTGGTCTTCGCGCTGGTCGCGCTCGGCTGGACGCAGATGGCGCGCGTGATGCGCGGCTCGGTGATCACCGTCAAGCAGGCGGACTACGTCACCGCGGCCAAGGCGCTGGGCGCCCCGACCCGGCGGATCCTGTTCCGGCACATCCTGCCGAACGCGATCGCCCCGGTGATCGTGGTGGCCACCATCGCGCTCGGCGGCTACATCGCCACCGAGGCCACGCTGAGCTTCCTCGGCATCGGCCTGCAGGACCCGACCATCTCCTGGGGCATCGACATCAACTCGGCCCAGCAGGTGATCCGGACCGCCCCGCACGTGCTCTTCTTCCCCGCCGGGATGCTGAGCCTGACCGTGCTCTCCTTCATCATGCTCGGCGACGCGGTGCGCGACGCCCTCGACCCGAAGCTGCGCTGAGAGAGGGATAGCAGATGACCACCGTCGCCGACAGGCCCGCCGCCGAGGAGCGGCTGACCCCGGGCACCCCGCTGCTCGAGGTCCGCGACCTGCACGTGGAGTTCAAGACCCGGGACGGCATCGCCAAGGCCGTCAACGGGGTGAACTACAGCGTCAGCGCGGGCGAGACCCTCGCGGTGCTGGGCGAGTCCGGCTCCGGGAAGTCGGTCACCGCGCAGACCATCACGGGCATCCTGGACATGCCGCCCGGCCGGGTCACCGCCGGCCAGATCCTCTTCCGCGGCCGGGACATGCTCACCATGTCCGGCGAGGAGCGCCGGAGGATCCGCGGCCGCAAGATCGCGATGATCTTCCAGGACGCGCTCTCCGCCCTCAACCCGGTGCTCTCGGTCGGCTACCAGCTGGGCGAGATGTTCCGGGTGCACGAGGGGGCCTCCCGCAAGGAGGCCAAGGCCAGGGCCATCGAGCTGATGGACCGGGTGCGGATCCCGGCCGCGGCGCAGCGGGTGAACGACTACCCGCACCAGTTCTCCGGCGGCATGCGCCAGCGCATCATGATCGCCATGGCGCTGGCGCTCAAGCCGGACCTGATCATCGCCGACGAGCCGACCACCGCGCTGGACGTCACCGTGCAGGCCCAGGTGATGGACCTGCTGGCCGAGCTGCAGGCCGAGTTCCAGATGGGTCTGATCCTGATCACCCACGACCTCGGCGTGGTCGCCGACGTCGCGGACAAGATCGCGGTCATGTACGCCGGGCGGATCGTCGAGACCGCCCCGGTGCACGAGCTCTACGCCAAGCCGGCCCACCCGTACACCAAGGGCCTGCTGCGCTCGATCCCGCGGCTGGACGACAAGGGCCAGGAGCTCTACGCGATCAAGGGCCTGCCGCCCAACCTCTACCGGGTGCCGGCCGGCTGCGCCTTCAACCCGCGCTGCGAGCAGGCCACCGACCGCTGCCGCACCGAGGTGCCGGAGCTGCACCTGATCGGCGACGGCCGGGCCAGCGCCTGCCACCTCTGGAAGGAGACCCTCCATGGCTGAGCCGATTCTCCAGGTCAAGGAGCTGGTCAAGCACTACCCGCTGACCCAGGGCGTGCTCTTCCGCAAGCAGGTCGGCGCCGTCAAGGCGGTCGACGGGATCAGCTTCGACCTGGCCAAGGGCGAGACCCTGGGCATCGTCGGCGAGTCCGGCTGCGGCAAGTCGACCATGGCCAAGGTGCTGATGAACCTGGAGCGGGCCACCTCGGGCGAGGTGCGCTACCAGGGCGAGGACATCTCCAAGCTGCGCGGGTCGGCCCTCAAGGCGGTGCGGCGCAACATCCAGATGGTCTTCCAGGACCCGTACACCTCGCTCAACCCGCGGATGACGGTCGGCGACATCATCGGCGAACCGTTCGAGATCCACCCCGAGGCCGCGCCGAAGGGGGACCGCCGCAAGGCGGTGCAGGACCTGCTGGACGTGGTCGGGCTGAACCCGGAGTACATCAACCGGTACCCGCACCAGTTCTCCGGCGGGCAGCGCCAGCGGATCGGCATCGCCCGCGGCCTGGCGCTCAAGCCGGAGGTGATCATCTGCGACGAGCCGGTCTCCGCGCTGGACGTCTCGGTGCAGGCCCAGGTGATCAACCTGCTGGAGCAGCTGCAGCGGGACTTCGGGCTCTCCTACCTCTTCATCGCGCACGACCTGTCGATCGTCCGGCACATCTCCGACCGGGTCGGCGTGATGTACCTCGGCAAGATGGTCGAGCTCGGGACGGACGAGGAGATCTACGACCACGCCACCCACCCGTACACCCAGGCGCTGCTCTCCGCGGTGCCGGTGCCGGACCCGACCGCCCGCGAGCACCGCGACCGGATCGTGCTCACCGGTGACGTGCCCTCGCCGGCCAACCCGCCCTCCGGCTGCCGGTTCCGCACCCGCTGCTGGAAGGCCGAGGACCGCTGCTCGACCGAGCTGCCGGTGCTGGCCGTGCCGCAGCTGCTCGCCGGGCCGGCCGCGCACCGGTCGGCCTGCCACTTCGCTGCGGAGCGGGTGGCGGCGGCCGCGGCCTGATGGATCCTCACCCCGGGGCGCGCCGCCCCGGGGTGAGGCCTGCTCACCCGTTCGGCGGCACCGGGCGCCCGTGTGGCCCTGCTGCGGGTGCGTCGTCGTGATGCGGCCCGTCGAATGGGGTGTGATGCGACACACACCCCATGAGGAGGGAACTCCATGACTGGAGCCACTCGCGTTCGCTGGGCCCTGGTCGGCACGACGGCTGTTGCCCTGGTGGCCACCGGTTGCAGCAGCAGCGGCGGCAGCAGCAGCTCGACCAACGCCGGCGGGACCTTCACCTACCAGAGCGGCGAGCCGCAGAACCCCCTGCAGCCCGCCAATGCCAACGAGGTGAACGGCGGCCGGGTGGTCCAGAACCTCTTCCGCGGCCTGGTCGACTACGACCCCAGCAACGGCCAGATCCGGATGCAGGTGGCCGACAAGATCGACACCAGCGACTCGCAGACCTTCAACGTCACGCTGAAGTCGGGCTGGACCTTCCACGACGGCACGCCGGTCAAGGCGAAGAACTTCGTGGACTCCTGGAACTGGTCGGCCAACACCAAGAACAACCAGATCAACTCCGACTGGTTCAGCGACATCCAGGGCTACGCCGACGTCCACCCCGCGTCCGGCAGCCCGACCGCGACCACGATGTCCGGGCTGACCGTGGTGGACGACACCCACTTCACCATCAAGCTGAACAACAAGGTCTCGTACTACGAGTACAAGCTGGGCTACCCGGCCTTCTCCCCGCTGCCGGACGGCTTCTTCAACGACCCGGCGGGCTACGGCCAGAAGCCGGTCGGCAACGGTCCCTACCAGTTCGTCAGCTGGGACCACAACTCGCAGATCGTCACCAAGGCCTACGCCAACTACCAGGGCGTGGACAAGCCGAAGAACGGCGGCGTGGTCTTCAAGGCCTACTCCACCGCCGAGGCCGCCTACGCCGACCTGCAGTCCAACAACCTCGACGTGATGGACCAGGTGCCGCCGTCCGCGCTGGCCAGCTACAAGAACGACCTGGGCTCGCGGGCCATCGACGCCCCGCAGGGCGCGATCCAGAGCATCGGCTTCACCCTCTACCAGCCCGACTGGTCCGGCGCCGACAAGGCCAAGGTCCGCCAGGCGCTCTCGATGGCGATCGACCGCGACACCATCACCAAGACGGTGCTGCAAGGCTCCCGCAAGCCCGCCACCGCCTTCGTCGCGGAGGGCGTGGCCGGCTACAAGTCCGGCGCCTGCACCGCGTGCAAGCTGGACGTGGCGCAGGCCAAGACGCTGCTCCAGGAGGGCGGAGGCGTCCCCGGCAACGCGCTGAAGATCACCTACAACGCCGACGGCGGCCACAAGGAGTGGGTGGACGCGGTCTGCAACGACATCCGGCAGAACCTGGGCGTCAACTGCACCGGCGACCCCAAGCCGGACTTCAAGACCGCCCGCGCGGCGATCACCGGCCACCAGCTCGACGGCGCCTTCCGCACCGGCTGGGTGCAGGACTACCCGCTGAACGCCAACTTCCTGGCCCAGGTCTACCGCACCGGCGCCTCCTCCAACGACACCGGCTACAGCAGCCAGCAGTTCGACCAGCTGGCCAAGCAGGCCGACGAGGCCCCCACCGTGCAGGACTCGGAGACCGGCTACCAGCAGGCCGAGGCGGTGCTCGCGCAGGACATGCCGCAGATCCCGCTCTGGTACTACCGGACCAACTCCGGCTACTCGACCAAGGTGCAGAACGTCTCCTTCGACTCGTTCGGCAACCCCGTCTGGACGGCCGTCCAGGTCAAGGGCTGACGCCACCACCCGCCGGCCCCGCCCTCCCGCGCCGCGGGGGCGGGGCCCGGCCACTCGGACGGAGGAGCCATGGGTACCTACGTGCTTCGGCGGATCCTGCAGATGATCCCGGTGTTCATCGGGGCCACCCTGCTGATCTTCCTGATGGTCTACACGCTGCCGGGCGACCCGATCGCGGCGCTCTACGGCGACAAGGCGGCCGACCCCGCCCAGGTGGCCCAGCTGCGCCACCACTACTACCTCGACCAGCCGGTCTGGAAGCAGTACCTGCACTACATGGGGAACCTGCTGCAGGGGAACTTCGGCACCAGCTTCACCGGCCGTCCGGTCTCCGAGCTGATGAAGCAGGCCTTCCCGGTCACCATCCGGCTGGCCCTGGTGGCGTTCGCGATCGAGATCGTCTTCGGCATCGGCTTCGGCCTGCTCTCCGGCCTCAAGCGCGGCAGCCTGCTGGACAGCCTGGTGCTGATCGCCACCCTGATCGTGATCTCGATCCCGGTCTTCGTGCTGGCCTACATCGCGCAGACGGTCTTCGCGACCAATCTGGGCTGGGTCACACCCACGGTGCAGGACTCCACCGACATCACCCAGCTGATCCTGCCGGGACTCGTGCTCGGGTCACTCTCCCTGGCCTTCGTCGCCCGGCTCACCCGGACCTCGATCGGGGAGAACCTGCGGGCCGACTACATGCGCACCGCGGTCGCCAAGGGCCTGCCGCAGCGCACCGTGATCACCCGTCACCTGCTGCGCAACTCGCTGATCCCGGTGGTCACCTTCCTCGGCACCGACCTGGGCGCGCTGATGGGCGGCGCCATCGTCACCGAGGGCATCTTCAACGTGCAGGGGGTCGGCAACCTGCTCTACCGGGCGATCAACCAGAAGGAGGGGCCGACGGTGGTCGGCGTGGTCACCGTGCTGGTGATCGTCTACCTGGTCGCCTCCCTCATCGTCGACCTGCTCTACGCGGTCCTGGACCCGAGGATCCGGTATGCCTGACGTCCCCGACCGGAACGATCCCCAGCCGCCCCGGCCGCCGGACAGCCACGCGCTGGACTACGCCGGCAGCCAGGGCATGGCGGTCGAGCAGGAGCAGCTGCTGGAGCGCAGCCCGGAGAAGCGGGAACAGGCCCGCAGCCTCTGGAACGACGCCTGGCGGGACCTGCGGCGCCGGCCGATCTTCCTGATCTCGGCCTTCCTGATCTTCCTGCTGGTGCTGATCGCGATCGCGCCCGGCATCTTCACCGACGCCGACCCGCGCCAGGCCGACCTGGTGAACAACTACCTGAAGAAGCCCGACTGGGGCGACGTCTTCGGGGCCGGCTGGTTCGGCTACGACGGCCAGGGCCGCTCGATCTACGCCCGGGTGCTGTACGGCGCGCGGGCCTCGATCACCGTCGGCATCTGCGTCACCGCGAT
Source organism: Kitasatospora sp. NPDC006697 (assembly GCF_042869935.1). NCBI lineage: Bacteria > Bacillati > Actinomycetota > Actinomycetes > Kitasatosporales > Streptomycetaceae > Kitasatospora > Kitasatospora sp. NPDC006697. Next base: position 374,350 of record NZ_JBIAGU010000004.1, on the reverse strand, counting down.
GGTCGCGCTGCTCGGCGGGCTGGCCGGGATGATCGCCGGCTACTTCGGCGGCTGGATCGACGCGCTGGTCTCCCGGCTGGTGGACATCTTCTTCGGCATCCCGCTGCTGCTCGGCGCGCTGGTGCTGCTGAACGCCTTCAGCCACCGCACCATCTGGAGCGTGGTGGTCGCCCTCGGCTTCCTGGGCTGGACCCAGATCGCCCGCGTGATGCGCGGTGCGGTGCTGACGGTGAAGCAGGCCGACTACGTGGTGGCGGCGAAGGCACTGGGCGCCGGCACCCGGCGGATCATGGTGCGGCACATCCTGCCGAACGCCGTCGCCCCGGTGATCGTGGTGGCCACCATCGCGCTCGGCGGCTACATCGCCACCGAGGCCACCCTGAGCTACCTGGGCATCGGCCTGCAGGACCCGACCATCTCCTGGGGCATCGACATCTCCTCGGCCCAGAAGGTGATCCGCACCGCCCCGTTCGCGCTCTTCTTCCCCGCCGCGGCGCTCTCCATCACGGTGCTGGCGTTCATCATGCTCGGCGACGCGGTGCGCGACGCCCTCGACCCGAAGCTGCGCTGAGAGGGGCGCCATGACCACCACCGTCGGGACACCGTTGCTCGACGTCCGCGACCTGCACGTGGAGTTCAAGACCCGGGACGGCGTCGTCAAGGCCGTCAACGGAGTCAACTACAGCGTCAGCGCCGGCGAGACCCTGGCCGTGCTGGGCGAGTCCGGCTCCGGCAAGTCGGTCACCGCCCAGGCGATCATGGGCATCCTGGACATGCCGCCGGCCAGCATCCCGCAGGGCGAGATCCTGTTCCGCGGCGAGGACATGCTCACCATGGACAAGGAGCAGCGCCGGAGGATCCGCGGCGGCAAGATCGCGATGATCTTCCAGGACGCGCTCTCCTCGCTCAACCCGGTGCTGCCGGTCGGCTACCAGCTGGGCGAGATGTTCCGGGCGCACCGCGGCGAGAAGCGCAAGGAGGCCAAGGCCAAGGCCATCGAGCTGATGGAGCGGGTCCGGATCCCGGCCGCCGCCCAGCGGGTGAACGACTACCCGCACCAGTTCTCCGGCGGCATGCGCCAGCGCATCATGATCGCGATGGCGCTGGCCCTGGAGCCGGACCTGATCATCGCCGACGAGCCGACCACCGCGCTGGACGTCACCGTGCAGGCCCAGGTGATGGACCTGCTGGCCGAGCTGCAGGCCGAGTTCCACATGGGCCTGATCCTGATCACCCACGACCTCGGCGTGGTGGCCGACGTGGCCGACAAGATCGCGGTGATGTACGCCGGCCGGATCGTCGAGACCGCCCCCGTGCACCAGCTCTACGCCAGCCCCGCGCACCCCTACACCCGGGGCCTGCTGGACTCGATCCCGCGCCTGGACCAGAAGGGCCAGGAGCTCTACGCGATCAAGGGCCTGCCGCCCAACCTGCTGCGGATCCCGCCGGGCTGCCCGTTCAACCCGCGCTGCCCGCGGGTCCAGGACATCTGCCGGGTGACCCTGCCGCCGCTGTTCGAGGTGACCGACGAGGCCGGTACACCGCACCCCGGCCGGGCCAGTGCCTGCCACTTCTGGAAGGAGACGCTCCATGACGAATGACGGGGCCACCGCGCTCGGCGCGGCCCAGCCGGAGGAGGCCGCCTTCGCCCAGCCCGTCCCCAGCGGCGAGCCGATCCTGGAGGTCCGCGGCCTGGTCAAGTACTTCCCGCTGACCAAGGGCGTGCTCTTCAGGAAGCAGGTCGGCGCGGTGAAGGCGGTGGACGGCGTCTCCTTCGACCTGATGAAGGGCGAGACGCTGGGCATCGTCGGCGAGTCCGGCTGCGGCAAGTCGACGCTGGCCAAGGTGCTGATGAACCTGGAGCCGGCCACCGGCGGCTCGGTGCTCTACAAGGGGGAGGAGATCTCCCGGCTCACCGGCTCGGCGCTGAAGGCGGTGCGGCGCAACATCCAGATGGTCTTCCAGGACCCGTACACCTCGCTCAACCCGCGGATGACGGTCGGCGACATCATCGGCGAGCCCTACGAGATCCACCCCGAAGTGGCCCCCAAGGGGGACCGCCGCAAGGCGGTGCAGGACCTGCTGGACGTGGTCGGGCTGAACCCGGAGTACATCAACCGGTACCCGCACCAGTTCTCCGGCGGCCAGCGCCAGCGGATCGGCATCGCCCGCGGCCTGGCGCTCAAGCCGGAGGTGATCATCTGCGACGAGCCGGTCTCCGCGCTGGACGTCTCGGTGCAGGCCCAGGTGATCAACCTGCTGGAGCAGCTGCAGGGCGAGTTCAACCTCTCCTACATGTTCATCGCACACGACCTGTCGATCGTCCGGCACATCTCCGACCGGGTCGGCGTGATGTACCTCGGCAAGCTGGTGGAGGTCGGCACCGACCTGGAGATCTACGACCACGCCACCCACCCGTACACCCAGGCACTGCTCTCCGCCGTACCGGTGCCGGATCCGGCGGCGCGGGAGAGCCGCGACCGGATCGTGCTCACCGGTGACGTGCCCTCGCCCGCCAACCCGCCCTCCGGCTGCCGGTTCCGCACCCGCTGCTGGAAGGCCCAGGAGCGCTGCACCGTCGAGGAGCCCCTGCTGGCCCGCCCCACCTGGCTGACCGGCCTGTCCGCCCACGACTCGGCCTGCCACTTCGCCGCCGAGCGCGAGGAGGACCTGACCGGCGACGGGACCGGGGGCACCGCTCCGTCGGAATGACCGGGCGCCGGCCGCCCGGCCGCCGACCCGGGCCGGGAACGTGACGGGCCCCCTTCCGCCGGAGCGGGAGGGGGCCCGGAACGGGACCGGCGGGGGTCAGCCCTCGGAGCCACGCGGCTCGGGGACCGAGTCGCCGAGGGTGGAGGCGACCCGCTGGAGGGCGGCGTCGCCGTCCTCGGGGAAGTGGCAGGCCGTCAGGTGGCCCTCGGCGTTGCCGCCGAGCTGGATCAGCGGCGGCTCCTCCGTGGCGCACTTCTCCTGCGCCTTCCAGCAGCGGGTGCGGAACCGGCAGCCGGACGGCGGGTTGAGCGGCGACGGGACGTCACCGGTCAGCCGGATGCGCTCGGCGGCGGCGTTGTCCGGGTCGGCGTCCGGCGCGGCCGAGAGCAGGGCGTGGGTGTACGGGTGGCGCGGGCGGGTGTAGAGGGAGTCGCGGTCGGCGATCTCCACCACCTTGCCGAGGTACATCACCGCGACACGCTGCGAGAAGTGCCGCACGATCGACAGGTCGTGGGCGATGAAGACGAAGGCGATGCCCAGCTCGCGCTGCAGCTTCTGCAGCAGGTTGACCACCTGCGCCTGGATCGACACGTCCAGCGCGGAGACCGGCTCGTCGGCGATGATCAGCTTCGGGTTGAGCGCGAGCGCGCGGGCGACGCCGATGCGCTGGCGCTGGCCGCCGGAGAACTCGTGCGGGAACCGGTTGTAGTGCTCCGGGTTGAGGCCGACGATCTCCAGCAGCTCCTTCGCCCGGGCCTCGCGGCCGCCGGGCGGGTTGATGCCGTTGATCTCCATCGGGTTGGTGATGATGGTGCCGACGGTGTGCCGCGGGTTCAGCGAGGAGTACGGGTCCTGGAAGATCATCTGGATCTCGGACCGGATCGGCGCCAGCTCCTTGCGGGAGGCGTGCGTGATGTCCTGGCCGAGGTACTTGATGGTGCCGCCGGTGGGCTCGTACAGCCGGGTGACCAGTCGACCGGTGGTCGACTTGCCGCAGCCGGACTCACCGACCAGGCCCAGGCTCTCGCCCTCGGCCACGGTGAAGCTGACGTTGTCGACCGCCTGCACCGCGCCGACCTGCCGCTTGAACGGGAAGCCGCCCATCACGGGGAAGTGCTTGGTGAGGCCGTCGACCTCCAGCAGGGGGCGGCCGGGGGCGGCGGCCGTCTCCTTGGTCTTGGTCAGCGAGGTCTGCTCTGCGCTCATGGGATTTCCTTGGCTCCTTTACCGAGGATCAGCTGCTCAGCCGGGGCAGGATCTGCTCGGTGAGGATGGACTGCTTCTGCTCGGGGGTCAGGTGGCAGGCCGTGAGGTGGCCGTTCGCCAGCTCGAGCGGCGGGCGCTCGGTCACGCAGCGGTCGCCGGTCACCAGCTCCTTGTAGGTGCAGCGCGGGTTGAAGGCGCAGCCCGACGGCGGGTTCAGCAGGGACGGCGGGGTGCCGGGGATCGGCATGAGCGGGACGTCCACCGAGGCGTTGATCCGCGGGATGGAGCTGAGCAGGCCCCAGCCGTACGGGTGCTGGGAGTTCTTCAGCACCTCGCGCATGGTCCCGCGCTCGACCGCGCGGCCCGCGTACATCACCAGCACGTCGTCGGCGATCTCGCGGATCACGCCGAGGTCGTGGGTGATGAAGATGATCGAGGTGCCGCTCTCCTGCTGGAGGTCCTTGAGCAGGTCGACGATCTGGGCCTGGACGGTCACGTCGAGCGCGGTGGTCGGCTCGTCGGCGATCAGCAGCTCGGGGTCGCAGACCAGGGCCATGGCGATCATCGCGCGCTGGCGCATACCGCCGGAGAACTGGTGCGGGAAGTCGTCGACCCGGGTCTGCGGCTGCGGGATGCCCACTCGGCGCAGCATCTCGATCGCGCGGTCGCGGCCCTCCTTCTTGCTGGCGCCGGTGTGCTTCATGAACGGCTCGGCGATCTGCCGGCCGATCGTGTAGTACGGCGACAGCGCGGCCAGCGCGTCCTGGAAGATCATCGCCATCTTGTTGCCGCGCAGCTTCTCCAGCTCCCGCTGGGAGGCGCGCAGCAGGTCCTTGCCCTCGAGGGTGACGGAACCCTCGATGGTGGTGTTGCGCGGGTTGTGCAGACCCATCACGGCGAGGTTGGAGACCGACTTGCCGGAGCCGGACTCGCCCACGATGCCGAGGGTCTTGCCGCGCTCCACGTCGAAGTTCAGGTTGTTGACGGCCTTGACGATGCCGTCCTCGGTGCGGAAACGGACCTGGAGGTCGCGCACCGAGAGGAAGGGGCCGGAGGTCTCGGGTGCGGTGCCGGCCGGCTCGGACTTGGTGAGGGTGCTCACGGTCGGATCTCCTCGGGGGCGGGGTGGTGCGGGTAGGACGTGGACACGGAGGGGGTCATCCCAGCCGCACCCGGGGGTCGAGGAGGGCGTAAGCAGCGTCGACGATGATGTTGAAGAGCAGGATCGCGGTCGCGCTGAAGATCAGCACGCCGAGCTCCAGGTAGAGGTCGGCGTTGGCGACCGACTTGACCGCGAGGAAGCCCAGGCCCTGGATGGCGAAGGTGACCTCGGTGATGATCGCGCCGGAGAAGACCGCGCCGAGGTCGATGCCGAAGATGGTGATGATCGGGGCCATCGCACCGCGCAGGGCGTAGCGCCACCAGACGTAGGCGCTGGACATGCCCTTGGCGCGGGCGGCCCGGATGTGGTCCTCGGAGAGCTGCTCGAGCATCAGCGAGCGGACCTGGCGGGTGTAGTTGGCCCAGAAGATGACCGACATGACCAGCCACGGCAGGATCATGCCGGTGAAGCAGCCCCAGGGGTCCTGGGTGAACGGCACGTACTGCGGGCGGTCCAGCCACTTGAGGTTGTAGACGAAGAGCGCCATCGCCAGCGGGCCGAGGAAGTAGATCTGGGTCGACTGGCCGATCAGCGAGAGCGAGCTCGCGATCCGGTCGATGATCGTGCCCTGCTTCCAGGCGGAGAGCATGCCCAGGCCGACGCCGATGACCAGGAAGCAGATGGCGCCGCCGATGGCCAGCACGAAGGTGGCCGGGTAGTTGGCGGCGATCTTGTCCCAGACGAACTGCTGGGAGTTGTACGAGTAGCCGAAGCAGGGCGCCGCGCAGTGGCCGAGCTTGCCGAGGTCCTGGCCGACGAAGAGTCCGCTGAAGTAGTGCCAGAACTGCTCGTAGATCGGCAGGTTCAGACCCATGTTCGAGCGGATCTGCGCCAGCAGCTCGGGGGTGCAGGACTTCGGCGGGCAGGCGAGCTGCGCCGGGTCCACGGCCAGGGAGAAGAATGCGAAGTACGTCAGGCAGATCAGCAGCAGAATGATGACGATCGCGCCGAGCGCCCGGCGGACGAGAAATCGGAGCATTGGTTTAGCTCTTCCGAAGTGAGGGCGCCTGCGGCGGCCACGTCGTGGAGTGTGCGCCCCCCGGATCACGGGGGACGACACGCGGCCCGGGCAGGGCCACCCGACTGGGTGGCCCCGCCCGGGGGGAACCGGCCGGAGGCCGGCGCCGGACCCGGTTGCTTACTTGATGTAGATGCTGGAGACGTCCACCGAGCCGAGGACCGGGTTGTAGGCGACACCGCCCAGGCCCGCGCCGTACACCTGGAAGAACTTGTCGTAGGCGTAGGGGATCTTCGGCACGTCGGTGGAGAGGATCTTGTCGGCCAGCTTCATCCACTCGGCACCAGCGGTGTTCTGGTCGGCGATGGCGTTGATGCGGTCCATCTCCGAGTTCATCGCCGCGCTGTTGTAGTGGGTGTAGTTCGGCGCACCGTCACCGATCTGGCGGCCGTCCAGGGTCGGCGGGATCACCGAGTCACCGGTCGGCCAGTCGGCGCCCCAGCCGGAGCGGTACAGGTCGAACTGGTTGTCCGTCTTGCCGATCACCGAGTAGTAGGTGGTCGGGTCGATTTCCTTCTTCTCGGCCTGGAAGCCGGCCTGGTTCAGGGCGTCGACGACGGTGGTCGAGACCTGCTGCCAACGCGGGGTGTTGGCGTAGCCGAGCTCGATGTGGTAGTTGAGCTGGCCGGCGTCCTGCAGGATCTTCTTGGCCTTGGCCGGGTCGCCCTGCGGGTTGGCCTTGATGCCCAGCGGGTCGGTGTTCTGCCAGCCGGCCACGGTCGGGCTGATCAGGTTGCCCGCGATGTCGCCGGTGACCGAGCCACCGAGCTGGCGGTTGACCTGGGCGGCCGGGAAGGCGACGGCCAGCGCGCGGCGGACGTTGACGTCCTTGACGCGGCTGTTGTTGATGTCGAAGGTGTCGACGAACGGCAGGAACTGGCTGATCGTGCGCGACGCCATCGAGGAGTCGCCCTGGATCTGCTGGATCAGGCTGGAGTCCGCGTTGGAGACCAGGGTCAGCGCGTCCTTGTCGTCACCGGCGCCACCGATCAGACGCTGGGTCATGCCCGGGTTGGCGACGTTGAGCTCGAACGACCACTTGTCCACGTACTGGTGGCGGATCGGGTCGGACTTCGGGTCCCAGTTGGGGTTGCGGACCAGGGTCAGCGACTTGTCCGGCTGGTAGTCCGAGATCATGTAGGGGCCGATGGAGACCGGGTGGTTGTTGTACTTCGGCCCGTCGTCCTTCGACTTCTCGATCGCGGTGATGCTGGGCATCGCCGCCGCGAAGTTCGCGTCGGTGTGCGGCTGCTGGAAGTGGAACGCGATCGTCTTGTCGTCCGGGACGCTGATGATGCTGTCCGGCAGGTCCTGGCCGTTCTGCGGGCCCTGGTAGGTCTTCCGGTAGTCCTGGCCGGAGAGCCAGGTCGGGAAGTAGGTCGGGCCGTTGGTCTGGTAGTCCTGGTACAGGCGCTCGACCGCGTACCGGACGTCCTTCGAGGTGATCGGCGTTCCGTCCTGGAACTTCAGGCCGTCCTTGAGGGTCCAGGTCCAGGTCTTGCCGCCGTCCGACATGGTGCCGGTGTCGGTGGCGAGGTCGCCGACCAGGGTGACCTTGCCGGTCTGCGGGTCGGTCTTGTAGTTCGTCAGCTGGCGGCTGTAGAGCATGCCGACGGCCTGCAGCTGGTTGACGTACTGCTGGCTCGGGTCGAGGTAGTCGAACCCGGAGATCTCGATGTCGTGCGCGGTGCCGCCCTGCTTGGCACCCGGGACGTCCTTCGCCGGGCCGGTCGAGTCAGCCTTGGTGCCGACCGAGAAGTTCTGGATCGACGACTGGGCACCCTTCTTGTCGCCAGACGACGACGACTTGCCGCCCCCACCACAAGCGGACAGCGTGAGGGCGCTGACCGCCACGAGCGCCGGCACGAGTGCTGCCTTGCGAAGTCTCATAGGTTCCTACCTGTCACTGGTCATTGCTGTGTCTGGCCAGCGCGGACCGGCGGGGCGACTCTGCCCCGGGGTGGCCGGTGCTGGGGGAGCGGGGGATCAAGCAGTGGTGCGGTGGTGCGGGTTTGCTCGAGCGCTGGGCCCGTGCGTTTAGCGGATGGTCTTCGGGTCCAGCGCGTCGCGAACGGAGTCACCGAACAGGTTGAACGCCACAGCGAAGATCATCAGCGAGAGACCAGGAACCATCAGATAGGTCAGGTCGTCCTGGTAGTACTTGGCCGCGTCCTGGAACATGAGGCCCCAGTCGGGCGTGGGGTCGACCATGCCGACACCCAGGAAGGAGAGGCCGGCCTCGGCGGTCACCATCGCCGGGAGCAGCAGGGTGACCTGCACCAGGATCGTGGTGGCCAGGTTGGGCATCAGCTCCTTGAAGATGATGCGCCAGGAGGAGGCCCCGGTGATCTTGGCTGCCTCGACGTACTCCCGCTCGCGCAGGCTCAGCGACATGCCGCGGAGCAGACGGGCGGTGGCCATCCAGCCGAGGAAGGACTGCACCAGCACGACCGAGAAGACGCGCAGGTAGACCGGCATCGCGCGGTCGGACGGGACGAACCAGTTCTCCACGATGGGGGTGAAGGAGATGAAGAACAGCTGGGTCGGCAGGCCGAGCAGCAGGTCCGTGAAGCGACCGGTGAAGTAGTCGAAGCGCCCGCCCATGTAGCCCTGGGCGACACCGATCACGATGCCCACCACGCTGGACAGGATCGTGATCAGCAGGCCGATGCCGAGCGAGGTGCGGATCGCGTAGACCAGCTTCGCGAAGATGTCGAAGCCGTTGCCCGGCGTGATGCCGAGCCAGTGCGTCGCGCTCATGCCGCCGTTGGCGCCGACCGGGAGGCTGTTGTCGTCCAACAGGCTCATGTCGCGGCTGCCGTACGGGATGTAGGGCGACTGGCCGTACAGGCCGGTGATCACCGGCGCGAAGACCGCGACCAGGATGTACAGGATCACGATGCCGGCGCAGATCACACCGATGCGGTTGCGCTTGAAGCGGCTCCAGGCAATCTGGCCCGGGGTGCGCCCTTGGAGAGCGGCCGGCTTGTTGCCGGTCTCTCCCGTCGCGGACGCGACGAGGACCGGTTCGGTCTCAGTCGTGTCCTCAGTTGGCGTCGTCATGGTGCGAAAGCTCCCGCCGGTGGTCTGTGCAGCAGCAACGAGGAAGAAGTTGGTCGAACGGACTCTCGCAACTCGTTTATCGAACGTCAAGAGTTTCTCTGTGGCTGGCGGCCAGGTTTTGGCTTCGTTCTGGAATGTCAACCAGGTTGTAGCTTTCAGCTACTTGACACGCTCGCAGCGAGACGGTCTAAAACGGACATATCGCCATGAACGGCGTTCATAAGTTCGTAACGAGGGCTTAGCTTCACCGGTATCTGAACGCGCTGATCCGCTCCAGAGGGAGTCAACGCGCATAGACAACAGTGTCCGCTTTGGTACGTATTGGAGGGATTACCGGGCGGTTTTCAGCGTCCGATTATCGGACGGATTTGGCGGGAAGCCGCCTCTGGCGACTTTTCGTCAGCGTTTAACACTCCTCCCGGTAATCCGTCGGGAAGGACGCTGCCCAGGGTTGGTGACAGTTACACGCCAGTGGCGGGATGTCGCCGGTAAAGGCGCGGAGCCCCGGAACGCGGTGCGTTCCGGGGCTCCGTTCAATGGGGCCGGCACATCATTTTTGGCATGCCCACAACTCACATGCGGAAGCGGAATGTGCGATCCGCGGCACTGCCCTTGTCATAGACCTGGGTGATGGCATCAGCCACGTCCTGCGTGGTGATCGGCGCCGTACTCCCGTCCGCCTTCTTGTACTTGACCTTGTCGAAGGTGTTGCCGACCAGCGCGCCCAGCGCGTCCAGGTTCCACTGCGGACCGATGTTCCCTGAGGCGTCCGGCACCAGCAGCAGCGCCTTGCCGAACTTCGGCGGCGTCAGCACCAGCTTCTTGGTGCCGGCCTGGATGGTGACCGGGCCGCCGGCGATCTGCTTGCCCAGGCCGTCCGCGGCCTGCTGCAGGGCCTGGGTGGCCACCTTCGGCTGGGCGGCGGTCACCGCAAGGGCGACCGCGGCGTCGGTCCGGCCGGCCGCGCGGTCCTGGTAGCTCTGCGCCACCTGGTCCACCGCGGCGGAGTCGTCCACCGCCTGGCCCGGCTGACCCGGCACCACCACCGGGTTGCCGCTGTCGTCGAACTGGACGTAGCCCTCCTTGAAGCCGTGCTGCGAGTTGGCCACCAGGGTGTCCAGCGCCGCCTTGAGTTTGGCCCGGTCGATCCGGACCACCGGCGCCACGGCCTTGCTGCCGCCGGTCAGCGACTGCAGCACGTCGGAGGGGTTGTAGCTGTGGTGGGTCAGCCCGTCCACCGTGGCGGTGGTGTCGAAGCTGAGGCCGGCGGTGGCCGGATCCAGCGAGACCGCCTGGTCGCCGAGCTTCAGCGGGACCGGCTGCTGGCCGATCTTGCCCACGGTGGAGTCGAGCTGGTGCACCGCCTGGTCGCGGCTGTCGCCGCCGATGGCGGTGCCGAGCACGGTGGTGCCGCGCGGCACGTCGGCCTGGTTGAGCATCAGACCGGTGCCGTAGGCGGCGGCGCCCAGGAAGGCCACCCCGCCGACGCCGGTCACCAGCAGCTTCTGCGCCTTCGAGCGGCCCTTGGGCTTGGCGGCCGGGGCCGCCTTCTTCGCGGGCGCGGGGGCCGGAGCCGGAGCCGGTGCGGCGGCCTGCGGGGCGGGTGCGCCCGGCGCGCCGGGGCCGCGCTCGGCGGCCTGCGGTGCGGGGGCGCCGTAGATCCCGGTGACGGGCAGGCCGGGTATGGCCTCGCCGGCCGCGGGGATCGGCTCGAAGCCGTTGATCTGGGTGTCCTCCGGCTCGGCGGGCGTGCCGGGGAACGGGGTGAGCGGCTGCTGCGGGCGGGCGAACCGGCCCGGGGCGCCGGGGTTGCCGGTCGGCCGCTGGGCCGCCGGGGCGCCCGGCGCGGCGGGGGCCCCGGCCGCCTGGACGGCGGGGCCGGTGCCGAACGGGTCTGTGCCGGGCATCCCGGGCGCACCCGGACCGGCCGGACCGGCCGGCTCGCCGCCGAAGGGCGCGGCCTGGCCCAGCGGGGGCGTCGGACCGGCGAACCCGGGGACGCCCTGCGGCGGGGTGGAGCCGGGGCCCTCGGTGCTGAAGGGGTCGGCGGTGCCGAAGGGGTCGGCGGCGCCGGGGAATCCGGGCACCCCCTGCGACGGCGTCGAACCCGGGAAGGCCGGCACGCCGTTGGGAGGAGTGGAGCCCGGACCGGCCGGCTCACCGGCGAACGGGTCCGCGGCACCCGGGAACCCGGGCATGCCCTGAGGAGGCGTCGACTGGTGGAACCCGGGCGCCCCGTGCGGCGGCGTGGCCCCGGGGAAGGCGGGCACGCCCTGCGGCGGGGTGGAGCCGGGTCCGTCGGTGGCGAACGGGTCGGCGGCACCCGGAAGCCCGGGCGCGCCCTGCGGCACCGCCTGCGCCTGGGCGGGCTGCGCCGAGAACCCCGGCGCCGCGCCCTGCGGAGCCTGCGCGGCCGGCGCCCCCACGGTGTCCGGGCGGTTGCGCTGCCGCGGCCGGAACCACTCGCCGGTGGACTCCGGGTCCTCCGCCTGCTGCGGCGGCGCGGGCGTGCGCCACTGCGGCGGCAGGTCCGGCGGCGTACTGGTCCGCCCGCTGGCGTCCATCACCCCGAGCACCGGCGTGGCCGGCGCCGAGCGGTGCCGCGGCCCGGGGGCGGGCGCCGCCGGCTCGGCCGGCTCGGCCTCCTCCGGCTTGACGGCGCTGCGCACCACCACCGGCGGGATCGGCCGGGAGCCGGGGATGTTGATGGAGATCCGCGTGGTCAGCGTGGTCTCGGTGGTCTTCGGAGCCTCCGGCTCCGGCTCGGCCGGCCCACCCGGGTGCGCGAACGGGTCGAAGCCGTTCCCGAGCCCGGGGATGCCGTACGGCGGCGTGCCCGAGGGATAGGCGTCAGGTGCGCCTGATCCCCGGCGGGACGACGGGTGGGCGTTGTCAGATTCGCGGCTGCTCAATGCTGCTCTGCTCCGGGTTCGCGGCCGGACGGCTCGTCCGACGTTGCTGCGGCACCACCATACTGGGAACGCCCGGGTGGCGAACTGCTTCCCTTAGAACCCGATACGTCCGGTTCCGTACCGCCGAGCCTACGGGCAGTCAGTCCCGTTGGCGCGGGATGCCGAAGGCGTACGGCGCCCTGGTGGGCAGCAGTCCGATGCCGAGTCCGGCGACCAGCCCGCCGAGCAGGTAGACGTAGGAGCCGGCCGAGGAGGAGAGCACGAAGTCGCCCTCCGGACGGGGCGCCAGCAGCACGAACATCACCACCAGCCAGCCGGCCAGCGCAGCCGCCAGACCGACCTTGGTGCCGCTCGCCCGCAGGCTCCCGTAGAACGCCCCCAGGGTCGCCGCCAGCGCCAGTGCCAGTCCCCAGGGACTCCACAAGGGCTGCACGAAACAACCGCAGAGCGCGTCCACCGCACCGGCCAGGAAGGCCAGCGCGTACAGCGTGAAGCGCAGCCCGCGCGGCGGCAGCGGCTCGGCCAGCCGCTGGGCCTGGGTGCCGAGCAGGGTGTGCAGCGGGTTGGCGCTCATCGGGCCTCGACTCCCTCGAACAGGTCGCGCTCGGGGCGCGCCGACCCGGCGGGGCCGTGCACCAGCTGGTAGTACTCGTCGGCCGACAGCGGCTGCCAGCGGTCGTTGCTCAGCGCGAAGAACTCGCCGTCCACGGTGATCTGGGTGGCGTGCGCGCGCATCGCGGCGGCCTTGCGGCCGGCCCACTCGGCGCCGTCCAGGGCCGCGTCCACCAGCTCGTCGGGAACCACGCCGGGCAGCTCCCGCTCGTCGGCGACCAGCGGGTGGCGCTCGGCGGCGGCCGCCAGGCCGGCCCGGACCACGGACTGCGGGGCGCGGGTCCAGTAGACCTTGACGATCTGCCAGGCCGGCCCGAGCTCCGGGCGCCAGTCGGGGTCGGCGGCCAGCTCGAAGGCCCGCATCGCCACCCGGTGCGCCTGGATGTGGTCCGGGTGCCCGTAGCCGCCCTGCTCGTCGTAGGTGACCAGCACCTGCGGGCGGACCTCGCGGACCACCTCGACCAGGTGGCCGGCCGCCTCGTCCAGGTCGGCCTGCCAGAAGCAGTCGGGCCGCCGGTTGTCGGCGGTGCCCATCATCCCGGAGTCCCGGTAGCGCCCCGGACCGCCGAGGAACCGGGTGTCGGAGACGCCCAGCTCCTTCATCGCGGCGGCCAGCTCGCCGATCCGGTACTCGCCGAGGGTGTCCTCCCGATCCGCCGTCAGGTGCGCCAGCTCGGGCGGGATCACCTCGCCGCCCTCGCCGAGGGTGCAGGTCACCAGCGTGACCCGGGCGCCCTGTGCGGCGTAGCGGGCCATGGTGGCGCCGTTGCCGATCGACTCGTCGTCGGGGTGGGCGTGCACCAGCAGCAGGCGGCGGTCGGCAGCGGTCATGGCGCTCAGCCTAGACCGCTGCCCCGGGGCTCAGAGCTTGAGGCCGTTGAGCATGCCCGCCAGGTTGGTGGTGACCTCCTGGATCGACGGCGCGATCGAACTGGAGGCCAGGTAGAAGCCCAGTAGGCCGCAGATGACCGCGTGCATCGTCTTCAGACCCGAGCGGCGGATCAGGACCACCACGATCACCAGCATCAGGACGGCTGCGGAGATGTTGAGAGCCACGGCGGCTCACACCCCTTTCCGGGAGCGCCGCCCGGACAGGGCGGCGGGGGGTCGGTCGCTGCATTCAGGAATACCCGATGAGTGAGGTGAGCATTACTTTCCGTGAGGCGGGAGTGGTTCGTGTCCCGGGGGTCACAGGCCGCTGCAGGCCCGGTGGGAGGGGGTTCCGGGGCCCGCCGGGGCCAGTTCCGGGATTTGCGCCGAACGGGTGAGCAAGATCGTCCGACCCCGTAGGGTGCGGTGCCATGACCACCTCTGCACCCCAACCCGACAGCTTCCCGCGGCAGTACGCGCGGACCCAGCGCTACACCGTCGGCCAGCCCCGCTCGATCCGGGTGGCCAGGGACGGCTCTCGGGTCGTCTTCCTGCGCTCGCGCGGCGGGAGCGATCGCACCAACCTGCTCTGGACCCTCGACCCGGCCACCGGCGCCGAGCAGGTCGCCGCCGACCCGGTGGCGCTGCTGGCCGGCGGCGACGAGGACCTGTCGCCCGCAGAGCGGGCCCGCCGCGAGCGGATGCGCGAGAGCTCGGCCGGCATCGTCGGCTACGCCCTGGACGGGGCCGGCGAGCAGGCCGTCTTCGCCCTCTCCGGCCGGCTCTTCGCCGCCGACCTGGTGGCCGGCGGGGTGCGCGAGCTGCCCGCGGCCGGCCCGGTGCTGGACCCGCACCCCTCGCCGGACGGCCGCTGGGTGGCCTATCCGACCACCGGCGGCGAGCTGCGGCTGAGCGCCACCGACGGCAGCGGCGACGAGCTGCTGGCCGAGCCGGAGAAGCCCGGGGTCACCTGGGGCCAGCCCGACTTCATCGCCCAGGAGGAGATGGACCGGGACGAGGGCCTGTGGTGGTCCCCGGCCGGCGACCGGCTGCTGGCCGCCCGGGTGGACGACGCGCCGGTGCGCCGCTGGTGGATCGCCGACCCGGCCAACCCGGCCGACACCCCGGTGGAGGTGGCCTACCCGGCCGCCGGCACCAACAACGCCGAGGTCACCCTCTGGCTGGTCGAGCTGGACGGCCGCCGCACCGAGGTGGTCTGGGACCGGACCACCCACCCCTACCTGGGCCGGGTGCACTGGTCGGCCGGCGGCGCCCCGCTGCTGCTGGTGCAGACCCGCGACCAGCGCGGCGCCCTGCTGCTCGCCGCCGACCCGGCCACCGGCACCACCCGGCCACTGCTGGAGGAGCGGGACGAGGCCTGGATCGAGCTCTTCAACGGGGTCCCGGCCTGGACCGGCGACGGCCGGCTGCTGCGGATCAGCGACGCCCCGGGCCACCGGGCGCTGCTGCTCGGGGACGCCCCGCTGACCGACGACACCCTGCACGTGCGCCGGGTGCTCTCGATCGGCTCGTCCGACGTGCTCTTCACCGCCACGGCCGGCGCGGGCGCCGAGGCCGCCGCCCCGGGCCTGACCGGGGTCTACACCGTGCCGCTCGACGGCTCGTCAGCCCCGGTGCCGCTGCTGGTCGGCGGCGCGGTGGACGCGGTGCGCGGCGGCGCCGTCACCGTGCTCTCCTCCTCGGCGCTGGACCGGCCGGGCCGGCTGACGGAGGTGCTGCTGGACGGCGAGCCGACCGGGCACACCATCGAGTCGCTGGCCGAGCGCCCGGTGCTGACGGCCCGTGCGGAGCTGCGCTGGGCGGGCGAGCGCCGGATCCCGGCCGCCGTGGTGCTGCCCACCGGCTACGACCGGGACCGGGACGGCCTGCTGCCGGTGCTGATGAACCCCTACGGCGGCCCGCACGGCCAGATGGTGGTGCAGGCCCACAACGCCTTCCTCAGCTCCCAGTGGTTCGCCGAGCAGGGCTTCGCCGTGGTGGTCGCGGACGGCCGCGGCACCCCGGGCCGCAGCCCGGCCTGGGAGAAGGCGGTGGCCGGCGACCTGGCCGGGCCGACCCTGGAGGATCAGGTGGACGCGCTGCAGGCGCTCGCCGAGGAGTTCCCGCTGGACCTGGAGCGGGTGGCGATCCGCGGCTGGTCCTACGGCGGCTACCTGGCCGCGCTGGCCGTGCTGCGCCGCCCCGACGTGTTCCACGCCGCCGTCGCGGGCGCCCCGGTCACCGACTTCGCGCTCTACGACACCCACTACACCGAGCGCTACCTGGGCCTGCCGCAGGAGCAGCCGGAGCGGTACCGCTCCCAGTCGCTGATCGAGGCCGCGCCCGAGCTGCGCCGGCCGCTGATGATCGTGCACGGCCTGGCCGACGACAACGTGGTGGCCGCGCACACCCTGCGGCTCTCCTCCGCCCTGCTGGCCGCCGGCCGCCCGCACACCGTGCTGCCGCTCTCCGGCGTCACGCACCTGACCCCGCAGCAGCAGGTGGCCGAGAACCTGCTGCTGCTCCAGGTGGCCTTCCTGAAGGACGCCCTGGGCATCTCCTCCTGACCGGCCCGTCACCGTCCTCGGCATGACATCCGTCATGCCGAGGACACGACCCGCCGCACTCCCGCGTTCCGGCCGCGCGCGGGAGCCTTGAGGGGTCGCGAGGGCGACACCGAGAGGACGGGGCGATGAGCAGCGGTGAAGTGGCCGCCTTCAGGCAGGTCAGCAAGAGCTACGGCAAGGTCAAGGCGGTGAACGGCCTGGACCTGACGCTGTACCCGGGCCAGACGGTCGCGCTGCTCGGCCCGAACGGCGCCGGCAAGTCCAGCAGCCTGGACCTGCTGCTCGGCCTGCGCGAGCCGGACCAGGGCACGGTGACGCTGTTCGGCGGCACCCCGCGGGCCGCGATCGAGGGCGGCCGGGTCGGCGCGATGCTGCAGAGCGGCGGCCTGATGACCGACGTCAAGGTCAGCGAGCTGGTCCAGCTCGCCTGCGACGTGCACCCGCGCGGTCACAAGCCGGCCGAGGTGCTGCGCGAGGCGGGCATCGAGGAGATCGCCGACCGCCGGGTGGACAAGCTCTCCGGCGGCCAGGAGCAGCGGGTCCGGTTCGCCCTCGCGGTGGCCGGCGCCAACGACCTGATCGTGCTGGACGAGCCGACCACCGGCATGGACGTCTCGGTCCGGCAGCAGTTCTGGGCCACCATGCGCCGCCAGGCCGACCTGGGCCGCACGGTGCTGTTCGCCACCCACTACCTGGAGGAGGCCGACTCGATCGCCGACCGGGTGCTGGTGCTGCACCGCGGCCGGCTGATCGCCGACGGCTCCTCGGCGGAGATCAAGGCCCGGGCCGGCGCCCGCCGGGTCAGCTTCGAACTGCACGCCGCCGACGGCTTCGTGGACGAGACGGTGCTGCGCGCGCTGCCCGGTCTGGCCGGACTGGACGTCAGCGGCCAGGCCGACGGGGTCCGCACCGTGCGGATCCGGGCCACCGACGCGGACGCGCTGGTCGCCGGGCTCTACCGGGCGGGCGCCTACCCGCGCGGCATCGAGGTCACCAGCCTGGGCCTGGAGCAGGCCTTCCTCACCATCACCGAGGCCGCCGAGGCGACCGACCCCGCCCTGGAGAGCGCGCGATGAAGACCCTGATCAAGCTGGAGATCCTGCGCACCCTGCGCAACCGCCGCTACCTGTTCTTCAGCGTGCTCTACCCGGCGATCCTCTACTTCGTCTTCATCAGCGCCTACGGCAGCCACGCGGTCGCCAACGGGCTGAGCGCCAAGAGCTACTTCATGATCTCGATGGCCACCTTCGGCTCGGTCGGCGCGGTGCTCACCGGCAGCGCGCAGCGGATCTCGCTGGAGCGCAAGAGCGGCTGGATCCGGCAGCTGCGGCTGACCGCGCTGCCCGGCCGGGCCTACGCCACCGCCAAGATCGCCTCCTGCGCGGTGACCACGCTGCCGGCCATCCTGGCCGTCTTCCTGCTCGGCGCGGTCGAGGGCGTGCGGCTGGACGCCGGGCAGTGGCTGGGCCTGGTGGCGGTGCTCTGGGCGGGCAGCTTCGTCTTCGCCGCGCTGGGCGTGGCGCTGGGCTACGCGGCCGAGCCGAACGCGGTGCAGCCGATCGTGATGATCGTCTACATGATGATGGCGGCGCTGGGCGGCACCTGGTTCCCGGCCACCGGCACGCTGAAGGACATCGCCAAGTTCGACCCGGTCTACATGTACAACCAGCTGGGCGACTTCGTGCACCCCGGGCAGTCCTTCGACACCGCCTCGGCGGCGGGGCTGGCGGCCTTCCTGGTGGTCTTCGTGGCCGCCGCCGGCTTCCTGTACCGCCGGGACACCCAGCAGGCATGATGATCGACATGGCGAGCACCCAGCAGGAAGCGGACCGGACCGCGCAGTCCGCGCGGCCGGCCGTCGGCGAACGGCCCCAGCACATCCCCGGAGCCCCGGTGGAGAACCGCCGCCAACTGCTGGTGAAGCTCTGCTGGATGCTGCTGTGGATGTTCTACCTGGCCTACCCGATCGGGGACCTGGCCAGCGGCAAGCACGGCACGGCCGCCACGGCGGCCGGGGCGGTGGCGCTGGCCGCCTTCCTGGCCAGCTACCTGGGCCTGGTGATCTTCCGCTCCGCCAACGGCGACTGGTGGCGCGGCACCTACCCGCTGGTCGGCCTGATGGCGGCGATCGCCCTCAGCACCTCGCTCGCCTTCGGCGGCCAGTGGCTGGGCCTGTTCACCTACCTCTCGGTCACCGTCGGGGCCGTGCTGCCGATCCGGTACGCGCTTCGCGGGGTCGCCGCCATCACCGTGCTGCTGATCGCGATCGCCTCGCTGGTCTCCCGGCAGCCGCTCTCCGAACTCGCCGCGCTCGCCCTGCCCACCTTCCTCAGCGGCGCCGCGATGACCGGCCTGCAGCGGCTGGTCGGCACCATGCGGGAACTGCGCGAGGCCCGCGAGGTGGCGGCCCACCTGGCCGCCGCCGAGGAACGGCTGCGGCTGGCCCGGGACATGCACGACCTGCTCGGCCACTCGCTCTCGCTGATCACGCTGAAGAGCGAGCTGGCCGGCCGCTTCATGGACGCCGGCAAGGAGGAGCAGGCCCGCTCCCAGGTGGCCGACATCGAGCAGGTGGCCCGCCAGTCGCTGACCGACGTGCGGTCCGCCGTCTCCGGCTACCGCAAGCCCAGCCTGACCGTCGAACTCGCTGCCGCCCGCACGGCGTTGGCCACCACCGGGGTCGCCCTGGAGGCCCCGTCCACGCTGACCGAGGAGCACCCCGGCCTCGGCGGCCCGGAGGCCGAGACGCTGGCCTGGGCGCTGCGCGAGGCCGTCACCAACGTGGTCCGCCATGCCGAGGGCGCCACCCTGTGCACCGTGGCGCTGGACGAGACCTGGGACGGCGAGGGCGCCCGCTACGCCGTGCTGGAGATCACCGACAACGGCCCGGGCCCCGGCAAGTCCACCCCCGGCAACGGCCTCAGCGGCCTGGACGAGCGGCTGGCCCTGGTCGGCGGCCGCCTGGAGACCGACACCGGTCGGCACGGCAAGGGCTTCAAGGTGCGGGCCCTGGTACCCCTCGGGCTGACCGCCGCCAGGCCGTAGGGTCACGGGTATGACAGACGATCAGGTCTGGGTCCTGCTCGCAGTGCGGACATATGGGGGTGCCGGGGGTAGGTGAATCTCTGGCCGCATGAGCCGTGGGGACCCGGCCCTCATGCCCGCGCACGCCGCCGCGAAATAGAGGGTGGGGGTATCCGAGATGCGTCAAGAATTCACTCTATGGCGAGCCTCATGTCTTCGTAGACCTCTCGAAGATCTTTGGCATCTGAGATCTTGCGCCTTTCAACCGCTCGGACGACTTCGAGCGCCCGCCAGTGATTAGACGGTGCTACGCGCCCTGAAAGCATCGCACGCTGCGCCGCATTGCATGCTTCGTCAAGCCTGTCGCCGGCTACCAGTGACAATGCGAGATCGATATTTGCGGACGCTACCCGGCGCGGCCATTTCGACAGGTCGGCCGGCGGGGCCAGTCGGGAAATTACCTCTCGTGCGTATTCCTCGGCGGCAGGGTCGCCAAGCCAGGCAAGAGTTGTGGCCGTCCATGCAACGGATTTTGCTGGGTCATATTGAAAATGATGCTCGGGGCGGTCGGGATTTCCTGCGGCTGACGAGAGTGACTGCACTTGACTGATCGCTGCATACGTCTCGGCTGCATCTCCGAGTCGGGCGTACGCGCGGCCCTGCTGGGCGGTGGCCTGTATCTCCACCGAGCTTCCCCGGGGCGCGAGCTGCTTTGCAACCTGGCTCAGTTCCACAGCCTTGGCATAGTTCCCGTCGGTCAGGACACGCCAAGCGTCCGTTTCATAGCACCATGCCTGAATCTCCGGAAAGTCGGCGTGCTGGGCCAGGGTCATGGCCGTTCGAAGCCGAGCCGTGGCCGCGTCCTGTTGGTTCAGATCCACGTGCAGTGTCGCGCCGAGCAGGGAGAACCATCCGCCCAGGATGAGCAATTGCCGATGTTCTGAGAGGGTCTTTTTTGCATCCATGAGCCGGCTTACATAGCCGGAGTATTTCCGAACCTGCCCCAGCAACTCTTGTGGCGGCACCGTCGGATACTTGACGGCAAGTTCTTCAAACACCAACTCCAGGTGTGAAATCGTTTCTTTGCCGACGTCACTGGCGGATACGCGGCGGACTAGCTCCAGGGCTTCGATTTCGTCGGCATAGCTGGAATTGCTATCCATGGTTCGGCTTGCCGGTGCGACCGCCGGGACAGAGGAGCCGCTGATCAAGGTTTCCAGCTCATCCGCGCTGACGCGAAGAGCCTTCATGAGGGCTGGGCGGTGCCAGTCCTGGGGATCAACGCGCCCCAATTCCCACCGGCCCACTGTCGAACGATCAACGCCAACAGCCTGGGCAAATGACTCCTGAGTGAACCCAAGGAGCTTGCGTCGATTAGTGAAACTCTCGCGCCGCACAGCCGTCCGCCTCTCGGTCTCCGACTTGTTGTTCTACCAGCTCAGAGCACCCGGTGCGGCGCCACTGCGGCATTGATGCCGCACAGATGCCGCACGCGTGCGCTGTCCACGGAGGTGGAGTAGCCCTGTACTGGTGATTCACACAGCGGCTGGCGCTGATCAGGCCGGATACTCCGTGACTTCTGCCAGGGCCCGCCGTTCGATTCAACCCGCTACGGCACGCGAAGGGTAGTGACGATGACCAAACGGCCCGCGCAGACGCTCTACAAGCCCCAGGAGGGGGAGGTCGTCCACGACGCGAAGCATGGTGTGGAGGGGGTCTACGTCGGCCCCAGCTACACCACGAAGGGCGCCGTGGAACTCCGGCCGATCCGTGGCGGTGTCGCTTGGGACACCCCGGCCACCGAGATCCGGCCGGTCAGCCCCACGACCGGGGACGCGTGAGGTACCGCCGTGGAAGCGTCGGAGCGCGCACGACTCGCAACGTACTTCGGAAAGATCGCCAAGCAGTTTGCCCCGGCTGAGCTGCCGTCGTCCCTCCTGGTCACTCACCTGCTCCCGGAGCGGCCCGTCTTCGTCAGCGCTGTCGGTGCAGTGTCGAACCTCCGGGCAGTCCTTCCCAAGCCCAAGTCAATCGACTCGGCGGCTCGCCGAGAGGTCGAACAGACCTACGCCTGTGACGAGTTGTCGCGCGAGATGTTCGCCAACCCGGACACGGCCGTGATGTACCTGGAGACCCGGGCAGCGGGGGAGGATCTTGTCCTCCTGGACGTGGGCGGGTACTTCGCCCCGGTCCTGGACACGCTGTGCGATCGGTTCTCCGGGCGCATCCTCGGGGTGGTCGAAGACACCGAGAACGGGCACAAGCGGTACGCCGAGCGGGACAAGCTGCCGTGCCCGGTGGTCTCGGTCGCTCGGTCACCGCTCAAGGACCCGGAGGACTTCCTGGTCGGTCAGTCCGTCGTGTTCTCCACGGAGGCCCTGTTACGGGGGCGCGGGGACATCTTGCACGGTCGGCCGGCGCTGGTGATCGGGTTCGGCAAGCTCGGTTCGAGCATCGCAAGGCTCCTGCACGCCAAGGGAGTCCACGTCACGGTGTACGACATCGACCCCGTGCGGCGGGCTCAGGCGCTGAGCCAGGGCTTCGGGGTCGCCCGGGACCGGGATCAGGCGATCACCGGCGCCGGTCTGGTCCTGTGCGCCACCGGCGCTCTCTCCCTGCGGGGTGAGGACTTCCCGAACCTGCGGAACGGCGCGTACGTGGCCACCGTCACCAGCAGCGAGGACGAGTTGGAGTTGGACGGCCTACCCGCCGCGTACACCCGTAGCGGGTCGGGGGAGAACGTGACCCGGTACAGCACAACCGGCCACTACTTCTATCTGCTCAACAACGGAAACGCCGTCAACTTCCTGCACGGGGCGTCTGTTGGGCCGTTCATCTACCTGGTTCAGGCTGAGATCCTGGCAGGCGTGCGAATGCTCGCCCATCGGGACCTGACTGCCGCCATGCACGAAGTGCCCGCGACCGACCGGGCCACCATCGCCGCTACCTGGCTCAACTACTACAACAGGTGATCCGATGCCCATCACGGCACAGCACGTCAGCGAGACCGTCAACGCCTACCTCGACGTTCACTCGGACGAGAAGGCGGAGTTCGCCACCCTCTTCGGCCTGCTGGACGACGGGGCGGACATCGCCAGCCGGAAGGAGTTCCGGGGGCATGCCACGGCGGGCGCCGTTCTCGTCAACGAGCACGGGCACGTGCTGTTCATCCACCACGTGGCGCTCGACAAGTGGCTGACCCCGGGAGGGCACCTTGAGCCCGAGGACTCGACCCTGAGCGAGGCGGCCCTGCGCGAGCTGACCGAGGAGACCGGCATTCCCACTGCCGCCGTCACGCTCGCCGGGACCGGCCCGGTGCACATCGACGTCCACCCGATCCCGGAGAACCCCGCCAAGGGCGAGCCGAGCCACTTCCACATCGACTTCCGGTTCCTCTTCCGCACCACGGCGAGCGAACTCGTCACGCTCCAGGAGGAGGAGGTCAGCGGCTACACGTGGCGCCCGGTCGCCAACATCGCGGACGACCGGTTGAGGACCCGCGTGCAGGCCCTGACGGCCTGATCCAAGCGAGTCCCACCTGAGGCCCCGGCTGGTCATCTCCCGAGGGAGGTGGTCGGTCGGGGCCCTGCTGCGTTCGCGGGGCAGTGTGGGGACTCCGGGCCGGTCAGACAGGGTCTCGTCCCGCCTAGGCTGACCCCATGACTGACGAGACGCCAGAAGCCGAGCCGATAAGGTGTGTAAGAGTCCTCCTCGCCGAGGACCAGTCGATGGTGCGCGAGGCGCTGGCCGCGCTGCTCTCGCTCGAGGGCGACATCGACGTGGTGGCCCAGGTCGCGCGCGGTGACGAGGTGGTGGCCGCGGTGCTGGAGCACCGGGTGCAGGTGGCGGTGCTGGACATCGAGATGCCCGGGATGACCGGGATCGAGGCGGCGGCGCTGGTGAAGCGGCAGAGCCCCGGCACCAAGGTGGTGATCGCCACCACCTTCGGCCGCCCCGGCTACCTGCGCCGGGCGATGGAGTCCGGCGCGGACGCCTTCCTGGTCAAGGACGCGCCCGCGGCCGAACTGGCCGAGGCGGTCCGCCGGGTGCTGCGCGGCGAGCGGGTGATCGACCCGACGCTGGCCGCCGCCGCGCTGGCCGAGGGCGCCAACCCGCTGACCGGCCGCGAGGTGGACGTGCTGGCGGCCGCCGCGGACGGCGCGGTGAACGCCGAGATCGCGCGCCGGCTGCACCTGTCCGAGGGCACCGTGCGCAACTACCTGTCGATGGCGATCCAGAAGACCGGCGCCCGCAACCGGGCCGAGGCGGTCCGGATGGCCAAGGAGAAGGGCTGGCTCTGAGGGCCGGTCAGTTGAGCCGGTGGCGGGCCGCCCTGGCCTCCTTGCGGACCCGGGCGGCCGCGTCCGGGTCGAAGGCGTCCAGGATCCGCGCGTAGGCCTCCATCTCGGCCGCCCCGCCCAGGAAGTCGCCGGTGCGGACCAGCAGTTCGGCCCGCTCCAGCCGCAGCTGGGCCGGGTGCCGGGGGAGCAGCAGCGACAGCTCGGTGGCCCACATCTGGGTCCTGGCCTGCTCCGGCCGCTCGGCGGCCCAGCCGCGGATGTTGCCGAGCACCCGCAGGACGAGGTCCAGCGGCTGCGCCGGGGTGAACAGTTCGGGCGTGAACCGCTGCCCGGCGGCCACCACGATGGCCGCCGCGTCCTGCGAGCTGAGCTGCCGGCCGCCGTGGAACGGATCGGCCAGCACGTACTCGTCGCCCGGGTCCGGACCGCCCACCGCCACGATGAAGTGCCCCGGCAGCGCGATCCCGTGCACCGTCAGCCCGGCCCGGGCCGCCACCGCCTGCCAGACCAGCGAGAGCATGATCGGCAGCCCGCGCCGGCGCCGCAGCACCTCCGGCAGCAGCGAGGACTCCAGCCGCCGGTAGTCCGACTGCCGCCCGTGGAAGCGCTCGCGCCCGGCCAGCACGGCGGCCAGCAGCGCCGCGGTCTCCTCCGGGGTGCCCGGGTCGCGCTCGGCCACCGCCCGGCGCACCGCGGCGGCGTGCCGGTCCAGTGCGGCCTGGCAGGCGGTCAGCAGCTCGTCCAGGGTGGGCACGGGGCCCTCCCCGGCGGCGCCCGGGGCGGTCAGGGTGTGTTCGGCGGCGGCCAGCAGGCAGAGCAGCACCGGGTCGGGCTGCTCGGACCTGGCCTCGCTGCGGAAGCGGGCTCTGCTCTGCTCGGTCACGGTGGCTGCGGTGGCTTTCGTGTACGGGGTGCGTCAGGCGGTGCTGCCTCAGAACTCTTTCGGTGCTGGAACGGGAACCTACGACGGCGGCTACGCCTGGGGAAGTCGGGCGTAGTGGTAAGTGTGACCCGTCGCGAAGCCGAGCCGGTCGTACAGGGCGAGCGCCGCCGCGTTGCCGGCCTCCACCTGCAGGTAGCCGGCCCTGGCGCCCTCCTCGGCGGCCCGGGCGGCCAGCACCGACATCACCGCGACGGCCAGCCCGCGCCGGCGGGCCTCGGGCCGCACCTCGACGGCACCGAAGTGCGCCCACGGACCGTCGATGACGCACCGTCCGATCGCCAGCGGCGGCTCCCCGGGCCGGCCGGGCACCCGGGCGAACCAGACCGAGAGCCCGCCGTGCAGTACCCGCCGGGCCGCCTCGGCGGCCGGTCCCCCGCCCACCCGGTGGTAGAGCGCGAGCCAGTCGGCGTCCGCGGCGGTGGTCAGCCGGACCAGCTCGCGGCCCGGCACCGGGCGGGCCACCGGGGCCAGCGGCGCGGTGAGCACCAGCGCGCTGCCCGCGCGCGGCAGGCCGGCCAGCAGGTCGACCAGCGCCGGGTCGCTGCCCGGCTCGGTGACCTCGACGAGGGCGGGCAGCGCCCGCGCCGCGTACCAGGCGCGGACCGCGGCCAGCGCCTCGGGCAGCGGCAGTCCCGGGTCGCCCAGCGCCTGCACCGAGTTGGCCCGCCGGGTGAAGCCGGCCGAGGCGCGCAGCGTCCACTCGCCCAGCGCCTCGCGCTCCACCGCGGGCCAGCTGCGGGCCGCCAGCCGCTGCAGTCCGACCGGGTCCGCGGCCGGCGGTTCGGCGCGCCGGGCCGGGAACGGCGGCACCGGCTTGCCGGCCACCAGCTCGCCGGCCGGGATCCGCGACTCGGCCCGGTCGCGGCCGAGCACCACCAACTCGCTATCGTTCCATGATGTGAGCACGCCGATCACATCGCGGAACACCGGACGCCCGGTGGCACTGTCAAGAGCGGGTTCCAGCCGCCGGACCGAAACCCGACGTCCCACGTCAGAGCGGTCTATCCGGACAGCGCCGGAGGCGCTGTCCGGAAACTGGCTGGTGCTCAACGTGACCTCCGGTGCATTTGTAGTCTCTGACCCGCGATACTAGGGGCGGGCATCGACGAGCCGCGCTCACCCGCGCACGGAAGCACATAGTTTGGGCACCGGCCCAACCGAGGAGGAACGACAGCGTGACGTACGTCATCGCGCAGCCTTGTGTCGACGTCAAGGACAAGGCGTGCATCGAAGAGTGCCCTGTTGACTGCATCTACGAGGGCCAGCGCTCTCTGTACATCCACCCGGATGAGTGCGTCGACTGCGGGGCCTGTGAGCCGGTCTGCCCGGTCGAGGCGATCTTCTACGAAGACGACACCCCGGAGGAGTGGAAGGACTACTACAAGGCCAACGTCGAGTTCTTCGACGACCTCGGCTCGCCGGGAGGCGCCTCGAAGCTCGGTCTGATCGAGCGTGACCACGCGTTCATCGCCGCGCTGCCGCCGCAGAACGCGGACCACTGAAAACCACATCGGCGGAAAGCTGAGCTGTGAGCACCACTGATGCACCGCGCGCGCCGTTCCCGGGTCACCCGGGGGCGGCGCGCCGCGTTTCCGACCGGCTCCCCGACTTCCCCTGGGACAGGCTGGACCCGTACCGCGCCACCGCGCTGAAGCACCCCGACGGCCTGTGCGACTTCTCGGTCGGCACCCCGGTCGACCCGGTGCCGGAGCTGATCCAGCGGGCGCTGGCCGGCGCCACCGACACGCCCGGCTACCCGACCGTCTGGGGACCGCTGGCGCTGCGCGAGCCGATCGCCGGCTGGCTGAACCGCCGGGCCGGCGCCGAGATCGGCCCCGAGTCGGTGCTCCCGACCGTCGGCTCCAAGGAGCTGGTGGCCTGGCTGCCCGGCCAGCTCGGCCTCGGCCCCGGCGACCAGGTGGCCTACCCGCACCTGGCCTACCCGACCTACGAGGTCGGCGCCCGCCTGTGCGGCGCCGAGCCGGTCGCCTACCAGGAGCTCGACGAGCTGGACGGCTCCCGGGTGCGACTGCTCTGGCTGAACTCGCCGGGCAACCCGACCGGCCGGGTGCGGACCGCCGAGGAGCTGCGCGAGGCCGTGGCCTGGGCCCGCGCGCACCGGGTGCTGCTGGTCAGCGACGAGTGCTACCTGGAGCTGGGCTGGGAGGCCGAGCCGGTCTCGGTGCTGCGCGCCGACGTCTGCGGCGGCTCGCACGAGGGCCTGCTGGCGGTCCACTCGCTCTCCAAGCGCTCCAACCTGGCCGGCTACCGCGCCGCCTTCGTGGCGGGCGACCCGGTGGTGGTGCGGGAGCTGCTGGAGGTGCGCAAGCACAGCGGCATGATCGTGCCCGCGCCGGTGCAGGCGGCCACCGCCGCGGCGCTCGGCGACGACGCGCACGTGGCCGAGCAGCGCGAGCGCTACGCCGCCCGGCGGGCCGCGCTGCGCGAGGCGCTGCTCGGCGCCGGGTTCCGGA
The DNA here is from genome assembly GCF_042869935.1 of Kitasatospora sp. NPDC006697. Lineage (NCBI taxonomy): Bacteria > Bacillati > Actinomycetota > Actinomycetes > Kitasatosporales > Streptomycetaceae > Kitasatospora > Kitasatospora sp. NPDC006697. The sequence goes on along the minus strand of NZ_JBIAGU010000004.1, from coordinate 347,486 downwards.
TCGAGCACTCCGAGGCCAGCCTCTACCTCTGGGCGACCCGGGACGAGCCGTGCTGGGACACCGTGGCCTGGCTGGCCGAGCGCGGCATCCTGGCCGCGCCGGGCGACTTCTACGGCCCGGCCGGCGACCGGCACGTGCGGGTGGCGTTCACCGCCACCGACGAGCGGGTCGCCTCGGCCGTGGCCCGGCTGGCGGGCTGAGCCCGGATCGGCGGAACGGCGGTGGGGGGGGGGGGGGGGGCCCGGGCCCCCCCCCCCCGCCCGGGGGGGGGGGGGGCCGGGGGGGGGGGGGGCGGCCCCCCCCGCGCCCCCCCCGCGCGCCCGGGAAAACCCCGCCGG
>NZ_JBIAGU010000004.1:326261-347142 GCF_042869935.1 Kitasatospora sp. NPDC006697 | reverse complement strand
GTACGGGGGGGGGGGGGGGGGGGGGGGGGGGGGGGGGGGGGGGGGGGGGGGGTGGGGGGGGGGGGGGGGGGGGGCCCCGGCCCCCCCCCCCACCGCCGTTCCGTGGCGTCAGTTGACCGTCGGCAGGTGGCTCAGACCGCCGGCGGCACCGGTCAGCGAGCCGGTCACACCGCTCAGGTCGGGCAGCCCGCCCAGCCGGTGGGCGGCGCCGGTGGCCTGGCCCTCCAGCGCGGCCAGGTGGGCGGCGTCGGTGGCGGCGGTCGGGTGCTGCAGGTCGGCCGCGGCCGGCACTCCGTGCGCCAGCTCGTCGGTGGCGGCCAGCTGGCCGGCCAGCGGGTGGGTGGCGGGCAGCGCCTCGCCGAGCTGCCCGGCGGCCGGCACCGCGCCGCCCAGCTGGTCCAGGGCCGGCGGCTGGCTGAGGTCGCGCGGCAGCGCGCCGGACAGCCGGTCGGTGCCGAGCGCACCGGACAGCCGCTCCTGGTCCGGCAGCTGGCCGGCCAGGCCGCTGGTGGCCGGGATCTGCTGGGCCAGCGTGCCGGTGGCGTTCAGCGGGTGGCTCAGGGTGTCGGCGTTGAGCACCTTGTCCACCCCGGTCACGGTCGGCATCGCCGGGCCGTGCTGGGCCAGCGCGGCGCCCTGGTCGGCGCCGAGCGGCATCGCGCGCGGGGCCGCGGCGGGCAGCAGGCCCAGGCCGCCCAGCGGGGTCAGCCGGGCCGCCTTGCCGAGGGTGTCGGCCAGCGGGCCGCTGCCGTTGGTGGTGGCGTTGGTGACGGCCGCGCCGGGGTCGCTCAGCGCCTCGGCCGCGTGGTCGGTCCGGGGCAGCACCTGGCCGGCCGCCAGCCCGGCGGTGTCGGCCATCGCGGGCAGCGCGGTGCCGCTGAGCACGGCGCCGGTGCGGCCGAGTGCCTGCCCGACCTGGTGGGCCTCCCCCTTGACCGTCGAGGCCGAGGTGACGCCGTCCAGCTTGCTGATCCCGGACCCGAGGTCGGTGCCCTTGGGCATCAGCTCGGCGGCGGTCGCCGACCCGGCGGCCGCGAGCGGCGTCGCGCCTGCGGCGACCAGCAGGGCGGCCTGGGCGAGCCGACGGGAGAGGGGGAGGGACATGGTGCTCCTAAGACGGTGACGACACGACGAGTCCGCCGGGCGGACGCCGTGACTACCGCGTCAGGAGTCGGAAGGTTTCGCGGGTTCCGGCCGGAAAGGGTCCGATTCACTCTCCGGAGGGGCAATCGGGTGACCCCGCGTCAAGCGGTGCTGACGTCTGGTCAACCTGACACGCCGACGGGCGGCGCTCAGTGCTTGGCGTCCGGCCGGCCCAGGGTGATCAGCACCTTGTCGCTGCCGGCCGCCGGGCCGCTCTGGGCCTGCCAGCCGGAGTCCGAGCGGTCCAGCCGCCAGACCTTGCCGTCGTAGCGGATCGACCCGATGCCCAGCTGCTCGGCGTTGGCCAGTGCCCAGTGCGCCACCGCCCAGCCGCTCTGCCGCTGCGGGTCGGCGCCGGTGTCGGTGTTGGCCGCCGGGTCCGGGGTGAGGGCCAGCGCGGTGCCGGTGATCCCGGGGTCGGCCGAGCCGGCGGGGGCCGCGGCCAGGGTCACCGTGCGGCCGAACTCCACCTGCAGCCGGCGGGCCAGCTGCTGCTGCCCGCCCGGGCCGGCGGCGGCCGCGGGGGAGGCGGGGGAGGCGCCGGCGGAGGCCGGGGCGGAGGCCGCCGCGGCGTCGGCCGCGGGCGAGCCCAGCAGCGCCGGGTCCACCTGGAGGAACTGGTGCACGGTGCAGTTGAAGGCGGCCGGCGAGCGGCCGGTCAGCGCGGAGGCCAGCAGCGAGGCGTTGGCCTCGTGCTTGGCGTAGGCGCCCGGGTAGGCGCTGTGCTGGACCGCCTGGGCGGCGTCGGTGAGCGAGAGCCGGGCGTAGCCGTTCACCTTGACCAGGGCGTCCAGGAACTTGTTGGTCGCGTAGACCGGGTCCTGGATCTGGTCGGCGGTGCCCCAGCCCTGCGAGGGGCGCTGCTGGAAGAGGCCGACCGAGTCGCGGTCGCCGCCGTCCAGGTTGCGCAGCTTGGACTCCTGCAGCGCGGTGGCCAGGGCGATGGTCAGCGCCCGCTCCGGCAGTCCGCGGGAGTCCACCACGGCCGCGATGGTGGCCGCGTTCTGGGCCTGCTCCAGCTCCATGGTGACCGGCTTGCCGCCGGCCGGGGTGACCGAGCAGGCCTCCGCGCTGGGCCCGCCCTTGCCGCGGTTCCACAGCGCCAGGCCGGCCACCACGGCGGCCGCCACCAGCAGCCACACCAGTACCCAGCGCAGCCTGCGGCCCCGGCGCTGCCCCACGTCTTTCCTCCTCATGGCCACCGCGGCCCCACGCGCCCCGGATGTCTGCCCACACCGTACTCACCCGCCACAGACTCGGACGACAGTGCGGTCCCCCTCGGTTGCGTCGTGCTGCCGCCACCGGCCGCACTAGGCTGGCGGCCATGACGACCCTGCCCGGCACCAGCGTCCCGACCCGCCTCGACCTGACCCTGGACGGCGGCGCGCTGACCGCCCAGCTGGTCGACTTCCCCTCGGTGAGCGGGGAGGAGGAGGCGCTGGCCGACGCCGTCGAGCAGGCGCTGCGCGAGCTGCCGCACCTGACCGTGCAGCGGTACGGCAACAACGTGGTGGCCCGCACGGAGCTGGGCCGCGGCGAGCGGGTGCTGCTGGCCGGCCACCTGGACACCGTGCCGATCGCCGACAACCTGCCCTCCCGGGTCGAGGGCGATCTGCTCTGGGGCTGCGGCACCAGCGACATGAAGTCCGGCGTCGCCGTCCAGCTGCGGCTGGCCGCCACCCTGCCGGACCCGAACCGCGACCTGACCTTCGTCTTCTACGACTGCGAGGAGATCGAGGCCGCCCGCAACGGCCTGGGCCGGCTCGCCGCCGAGCACCCGGACTGGCTGGCGGCCGACTTCGCGGTGCTGATGGAGCCGAGCGGGGCGATGGTCGAGGGCGGCTGCCAGGGCACCATGCGGATCCGGATCCGGCTCACCGGGGTCCGGGCGCACGCGGCCCGCGCCTGGCTGGGCGACAACGCGATCCACCACGCGGCCGAGGTGCTGGGCCGGCTCGCCGCCTACCAGCCGCGCACCGTGCTGATCGACGGCCTGGAGTACCGCGAGGGCCTGAACGCGGTGGACATCCGCGGCGGGGTGGCCGGCAACGTGATCCCGGACGAGTGCCAGGTGACCGTCAACTTCCGGTACGCGCCGGACCGCGGCCCGGCTGATGCGGAGGCGCACCTGCGCGAGGTGTTCGCCGGCTTCGACCTCGAGGTCACCGACTCGGCGCCGGGCGCGCTGCCCGGCCTGGACCGGCCCGCCGCCAAGGCCTTCGTGGCGGCCACCGGCGGCCGGGCCCGGGCCAAGTACGGCTGGACCGACGTGGCCCGGTTCAGCGCGCTCGGCGTGCCGGCCGTCAACTACGGCCCGGGCGACCCCAACCTGGCCCACAAGCGGGACGAGCACTGCTCCCTCTCCGCCATCGCCGAGTGCGAGGAGCGGCTGCACGCCTGGCTGACCGGCCCCACCGCGTAGCCCCCTCTTCCGCGGGCGGTCATCCGGTTGTTCCCCGTGATCCGCCGGTGCCGGGCGTAGAGTTTCGTCATGACAGGGAAAGACGCGCACGACGGTGCGGACGCACGGCAGTTCGGGCATGGCCCGGAAATGGTCGAGGAGGGCGCGGAGCGGCGCCCGCAGCGGGACTGGCCGGAGAAGCAGAAGGGCCCGGTGCTGCTGCGCCGGGACCAGGTCGAGCGGAGCACGACCGACCAGCGGCTGCTGGACACCACCGGCCCGACGGACTGGCTGCACACCGACCCCTGGCGGGTGCTGCGGATCACCTCGGAGTTCGTCGAGGGCTTCGGCGCCCTCGCCGAACTGCCGACCGCGGTCAGCGTGTTCGGCTCGGCCCGGACCCCGGTGGACTCGCCCGACTACAAGGCCGGGGTGGCGATCGGCCGGGCGCTGGCCGAGGCCGGCTACGCGGTGATCACCGGCGGCGGCCCGGGCGCGATGGAGGCGGCCAACCGCGGCGCCTCGGAGGCCGGCGGGCTGAGCGTCGGCCTGGGCATCGAGCTGCCGTTCGAGCAGGGGCTGAACGAGTTCGTCGACCTCGGGCTGAACTTCCGTTACTTCTTCGTCCGCAAGACGATGTTCGTCAAGTACGCCCAGGGCTTCGTGGTGCTGCCGGGCGGCCTCGGCACGCTGGACGAGCTGTTCGAGGCGCTGACCCTGGTGCAGACGAAGAAGGTCACCCGGTTCCCGGTGATCCTCTTCGGCAGCGCCTACTGGTCCGGCCTGGTGGACTGGCTGCGGGACACCCTGGTGGCGCAGGGCAAGGCCTCGCCGGCCGACCTGGAGCTGTTCCAGGTGACCGACGAGATCGACGAGGTGCTGCGGATCCTGGCGGCCAGCCAGGAGCCGGCCGGCCAGCGGGTCTGAGAACCGCGGAGCGCGGCCGGTCAGGCGAGCCCCCGGCGGGCCACCGCCGGGGGCCGGGTGCCGCGGATCGAGGCGACCATGTCCAGCACCTGCCGGGTCTCGGCGACCTGGTGCACCCGGTACACCTGGGCGCCCAGCCAGGCCGAGACGGCGGTGGTGGCCAGGGTGCCGAGCAGCCGCTCGTCCACCGGCCTGTCCAGGGTCTCGCCGACGAAGTCCTTGTTGGAGAGCGAGACCAGCACCGGGAACCCGGTCGCGGTCATCTCCGGCAGCCGCCGGGTGGCCTCCAGCGAGTGCCGGGTGTTCTTGCCGAAGTCGTGCCCCGGGTCGATGATCAGGCCGTCCCGGCGCACCCCCAGCTCCAGCGCGCGCTCGGCCAGACCGGTGGTGACGGCCAGGATGTCGGCCATCACGTCCGGGTAGCCCACCCGATGCGGCCGGGTGCGCGGCTCGGCCCGGCCGGCGTGCGTGCAGACCAGGCCGGCGCCGTACCGCGCGGCCGTCTCGGCCAGCTTCGGATCGGCTCCGCCCCAGGCGTCGTTCAGCAGGTCGGCGCCCACCTCGCAGACCGCCGCGCCGACCTCGTGCCGCCAGGTGTCCACGCTGATCACCACCCCCGGGTGGCGCTTGCGCAGCTCGGCGACGAACGGCACGGTGCGGCGCAGTTCCTCCTCGACCGTCACCTCCTCGCCCGGCCCGGCCTTCACCCCGCCGATGTCGAGGATCGCGGCCCCCTCGGCCACCGCCCGGTCGGCCGCGGCGAAGGCGGCCTCGTCGGCGAAGGTGGCGCCGCGGTCGAAGAAGGAGTCGGGGGTGCGGTTGACGATGGCCATGATGACCAGTTCGTCCGCCCCGAATTCGCGCGGTCCCAGGCGCAGTGCCACCCCTTGCTCCTCACGCTCACGCCGACCGGTATGGACCGGTGTCTCAGTCAGGTCTCGCAGGTATCGATCCGGGGGTGCCCTGGTGCGATGATGGGGCCCCGGCCATCCCAGGGATCCCATGATCCCTCACGCGGCCGCATACTCACGTCTCGGGAGGACAGCTCGTGTTCTGGGTGATCGTGGTGGCGATGGCCGTGGTGGTCGGCGGCGCCGCGCTGGTGGCGTTGGGTGGCGGCGGCGCGCTGCCGGAGGCGGTGCACGACCGGATCGCGGCCAAGCTGCCGCAGGAGCGCCCGCTGACCCGGACCGACGTGGACGAGATCCGGCTGCCGATGGCGGTGCGCGGCTACCGGATGGACGAGGTGGACGACGTGCTGGACCGGCTCGGCGCCGAGCTGGCCTACCGCGACACGCGGATCGCCGAGCTGGAGGCGGCCGCCGCGGGCGGCCCGGCCACCGCCGGGCCGGTGGACGCGGCCGCGGCCGAGCGGTCGGACCACCAGGAGTGACGGTCGCCGTGCCCGGTCCCGACGGGCTGCTGCGCTGCCCCTGGGGCGAATCGGCCGACGACTACCGGGAGTACCACGACGGTGAGTGGGGCCGTCCGGTGCACGGCGAGGACGCGCTGTTCGAGCGGATCTGCCTGGAGGCCTTCCAGTCCGGGCTCTCCTGGATCACCATCCTGCGCCGCCGGGAGGGCTTCCGGGCGGCCTTCGCGGGTTTCCGGATCGCCGAGGTGGCCCGGTTCACCGAGCAGGACGAGCAGCGGCTGCTGGCCGACCCGGGGATCATCCGCAACCGGGCCAAGATCGCCGCGGCGATCGCCAACGCCCGGGCCGCCGAGGCGCTGGACGGCGGGCTGGACCCGCTGGTCTGGAAGTTCGCCGGCGACCCGGCCCGCCCGGCCCCGCGCACCCTGGCTGAGGTCCCCGCGGTGACGCCCGAGTCCACCGCGCTGGCCAAGGAGTTGAAGAAGAACGGCTTCCGGTTCGTCGGGCCGACCACCGCCTACGCGCTGATGCAGGCCTGCGGGCTGGTCAACGACCACCTGGCGGACTGTCACGCCCGCCAGACGGCCGGTTGACGCAGGATCAGCGGCCCAGGTAGTCCGGCTGCTCCTTGGCGATGAAGGCGCGGACCGCGATCCGGTGGTCCTCGCTGTTGCCCGCCATGGTCTGCAGCTCGTCCTCCTTGTCCAGGGTCTCGCTCAGGGTGTGGCTGGCGCCGAAGTCCAGCGCCGTCTTGATCGCCCCGTAGGCGACGGTCGGGCCGGCCGCCAGGCGCTGCGCGAACTCGCGCGCGGCGGCGGCCAGCTCGGCGGCCGGCACCACCCGGGTGGCCAGGCCGAGCCGCAGCGCCTCCTCGGCCTTCACGGTCCGCGGCAGCATCAGCAGCTCGGTGGCCCGGGCGTGGCCGACCAGCCGGGGCAGGGTCCACGACGCGCCCGAGTCGGCGGTCAGCGCGACCCCGGCGAAGGAGGTGTTGAAGCCGGCCGTGTCGGCCACGATCCGGAAGTCGCAGGCGAAGGCCAGCGAGGCGCCGGCCCCGGCGGCCACCGCGTTCACCGCGGCCACCGTCGGCTTGCGCATCCCGGCCAGCGCCCGGACCAGCGGGTTGTAGTGCTCGGCGACCGTCTTCAGCGGGGCCTCGCCGGTCTCCTCGGCCCGCTTCAGCAGGCCCAGGTGCTCCTTGAGGTCCTGCCCGACGCAGAACGCCTGCTCGCCCGCGCCGGTGAGCAGCACGGCGCGCACCGCCGGGTCGTTGGCGGCCTCGGTGACGGCGTCCCGCAGCGCCACCTTGGTCGGCACGTCCAGCGCGTTGCGGGCATCGGGCCGGTTGATGGTGAGCACGGCGAGCGCACCGTCGCGCTCGAAGAGGACGGAGTCGGACATGGGCGAGGGCTCCCTACTGTCTGGTAGACCGTGACCCCTCAGCATGACGGACGGCGGGCGGCCCGCGGGAGTATGAGGTGGCGCACCTTTGCCGGGTCTTGCGCCCGGGGCCGCCGCCGGACCCGCCCCGGACCCGGCCCGGCCGCCCGGGGCAGGCGCCGGACGGCAACTGATGGGGCTTCGTCCGGGGGGCTGACGGGGCGTCGGTGCGGTACCGGGACGCCCGGTTCGGGTGTGACCGCAGGTACGGGGAGAGTGACGTTGGTCATCAGGGCGCCGCATGCGGGATAATGGCTTCCGATCAAAGCGTTCGATACCAGTGGTGGACGGACCGCTGGTACCTAGCTGAGCGGCTGCAGGAAGGGGAACGAGCATGGCGGCCATGAAGCCGCGGACGGGTGACGGCCCGCTGGAGGTCACCAAGGAGGGGCGGGGCATCATCATGCGAGTTCCGCTCGAAGGCGGCGGTCGCCTGGTGGTGGAACTGACTCCGGACGAGGCCAGCGCCCTGGGCGAAGCCCTCAAGACGGCCTGCGGCTGACTCCAGCCACGTGCCCCAGGGGCCCGGTGCCGACCCGTTCGCGGTCGGGCCGGGCCCCTACCGTTTCCCGCGGGCTCCGCCGTTCGGCGGACTCAGCGCCGGACGGCGCAGAGCAGCCCGTCGCTCACCGGCAGCAGGGCCGGCAGCAGCTGCTTGCTCTCCCGGACCGCCTGCACCAGCTCGCGCACCGCGGCGGTCTCCGGATCGTCCCGCCCGGGGTCGGTCAGCCGGCCCTGCTGGAACACCCCCTCGAAGCAGACCACGCCGCCCGGTCGGAGCAGGCGCAACGATTCTGCGAGGTAGTCGTGCGCTTCGGCGGCGTCGCCGTCGCAGAACACCAGGTCGTACTGGCCGTCGGCGAGCCGCGGCAGCACGTCCAGCGCCCGGCCGGGTATGAATCGGGCCCGGTTGGCCGCGAACCCGGCCGCCAGGTAGGCCTCGCGGGCCAGCTCCTGCCGGATCGCCTCCGGGTCGACGGTGGTCAGGATGCCGTCCGGGCGCATCCCGCGCAGCAGGTAGAGCCCGGAGACGCCGGTGCCGGTGCCGATCTCGGCCACCGCCTTGGCGCCCAGCGCGGCGGCCAGCAGCCGCAGACAGGCGCCGCCGCTGGGGCCGATCGCCCGGATGCCGGTGCGGGCGGCCTGGGCCCGGGCGTAGGTCAGCACAGCGTCCTCGCCGACGTAGGTGTCGGCGAGGGTCGCAGCCGCGGGCCCGAAGTCGATGATCTCTGTCCTGTGGGGTGAGGAGCGCTGCCGGAAGTCGATATTTGCAGCCACAGATTACTGGCCGGACGGGAACCGCGTCCGGCGGCGGGCCGTTGAACCGGCTGAACACTCCACGACCGGTCGGTTCGCCGCCCGGCTCGGGCCGGATGCCGTCCGGTCGGCGATCGGAGTGACACTTTTATCCGGATCTGACGGGTGGGGTGGATATGGTGGTGGCCTTGCTGGGCAGAAGAGCCAACCGAGGAGGTGTGGCCGAGGGCGACGTCCCTGTGCGGCGGCAACTCCGCACCGCTGCGTCGGCCCGTACGCCGAAGCCCGTGATGAACCAGTCTGCGCACACCAACCCGGCCCCCTCGTCCGACGGCGCTGCCGAGTCCACCGAGACCGCGGCCCCCGCCATGCTCGCGACCTTCACCGAGGGCCCGGGCGCGCAGAGCTGGACGCCGCCCAGCTGGGAGGAGATCGTCGAGGCGCACAGCGCCCGGGTCTACCGCCTGGCCTACCGCCTGACGGGCAACCAGCACGACGCCGAGGACCTCACCCAGGAGGTCTTCGTCCGGGTCTTCCGGTCACTCTCCACCTACACCCCCGGCACCTTCGAGGGCTGGCTGCACCGGATCACCACCAACCTCTTCCTGGACATGGTCCGCCGCCGCCAGCGGATCCGCTTCGACGCGCTCGCCGAGGACGCGGCCGAGCGGCTGCCCAGCCGCGAGCCGAGCCCGGCCCAGGCGTTCAGCGACACCCACTTCGACGCCGACGTGCAGCAGGCGCTGGACACCCTGGCGCCGGAGTTCCGCGCCGCCGTGGTGCTCTGCGACATCGAGGGCCTCTCCTACGAGGAGATCGCCGCCACCCTGGGCGTCAAGCTCGGCACCGTGCGCAGCCGGATCCACCGCGGCCGTTCGCACCTGCGCGCCGCGCTCAAGCACCGCGCCCCCGGCGCCGCGCCCGGCCGGGTCCGGCGCGGCGGTACCAGCGCGGAGGCCGAGCAGCAGGTGCCGGTGGCCGTCGGTGCCCCGGCCGCCGAGGCCGCCGGGCTGCCCGGCGGGAGCGGCCGGAGGCGATCATGACCGCGGCAGGCCGGCCCGGTGCCGGGCGGCAGGCCGAGGCCGGGGAACTGCCACCGCTGGTGCCGATCGCGGTGCGCCGGCCCGAGCCCGCTCCGGCCGCCGAGCAGCACCACCTGGGCGACCGGCTGACCGCCTACCTGGACGGCGAGCTGGGCCACGACGCCCGCGAGCGGGTGCAGGCCCACCTGGCCAGCTGCGCGCACTGCCTGGCCGAGGCCGAGGCGGCCCGCTCGGTCAAGCAGCTGGTGCGCGCCGCCGAGCCGCCCGGCCCGTCCGGCGCGCTGATGGCCCGGCTGCTCGCGGTGGCCGCGCTGCCGGACGACGAGGACCGGCCCGCACCGCCGCCCGGCGGCCAGGCCGCCGAGCCCCCGGCGCCGGGCCTGCCGACGCTCGGCGGCAGCCGGCTGACCGGCGGATCCTTCGGCCGCGGCGCCTCCTTCGGCGGCCACGCGCTGGGCGACGGGACCCCGCTGCCGGGCACCGACCCGCGCGCGCACCAGCCCGGCCGCGGCGGCGAGCCGCGGCTGTGGAGCGTGCGGCGCGGCGGCGCCCGCAGCGAGCCGGCCGCCCGGCCGGCCGCGGTGCTGCCGATCTCCCGCCCCGGTGTGCCGCGCGGCCGCCGGCTGGTGGTGGCGGCGGCCGGCGCCTTCTCGGTGGCGGCGGTCACCCTGGGCGGCTTCGGCAGCCTGGGCCTGGCCTCGGTGGCCGGGGACTCCCCGGCGGTGGACGAGCCGCACGGCACCGGCAACGCCGTCAACCCGCGCTACCCCGGCGGCGCCGCCCCGGTGCTGCCGGTCACCGCGCCGCTGAGCGTGGACTTCCCGGTGCGCCCGTTCGGCGCCCATCCGTACGACCTGGTCAGTCCGGCGCCCACCGGCCTGCCGGTGACCCCGGTGGTCACCGGCCGCCCGCTGCTGCCGTGACCCGTCCGGACGGCCCCCGTCAGGGCCGTCCGGTGGGTGCACCACCCATTCACCCTCCAGCCGATGAGCAGGGGTCCTACAAACGGGTGGGGGCCATTACCCTGTAGGGGACCGGCGTCGAAGGGCCGAGCCGGGTCAGACCGCCGGCAGCTGGGAGCGCATGTGTTCTTCGACATAGGCCCACTCGAAATGGTCACCCTGGTCGTGATGGCGATCGTGATCTTCGGGCCGGACAAGCTGCCCAAGCTGATCCAGGACACCGTCGGGTTCATCCGCAAGGTGCGGTCCTTCGCGGACAGCGCCAAGGAGGACATCCGCAAGGAGCTCGGTCCGGAGTTCAAGGACTTCGAGTTCGAGGACCTGAACCCGAAGACCTTCGTGCGCAAGAACCTGGTCGGGGACGGCGACCCGCTGGGCTTGAAGGAGCTGCGGGACGGCCTGGACGTCCGCGAGCTGCGCGAGGAGCTGGACATCCGCAGTGCGCTGGACGACAAGCCGGCCACCAGTCTGACCAAGCCGGTCGCCGCCGCGGGCGGCCACCTGCCGGCCCCCGACACCGGCGCCCCGCTGCTGGCCGGCGAGCGCGCCCCCTGGGACGAGGACGCCACCTGAGCCCTCCCGGCCCGCCCCTGCCGCCACGACACCCCGCCCGGCCACCGGCCCGGCGGGGTGTCGTGGTTCTGCGCCGCTATTGTGCTGATGGTTCGACAGTTGCTGAGGAGGTCCCCGATGGACGCGTCGACTTCGCGCGCGGCGAGCCCGGCCGTGACGGCCACCGCCCGGTCGGCGGAGGTGCCGGGCCGGCGCACCGCCGAGCCGGCCGATCCGCTGGCGCCCTACCTGGCCGCCGACTTCCCCTGGTACGGCCTGGACGAGGGCTGGACCGGGCGCCGCTGGCTGCTGCAGGCCGGCGCCGGGGGCACCCGCCCGGGCCAGCAGCGCACCGTCGACTACGGTTCGCTGGGCCACGGCGAGGAGCCGCCGCGCCAGCAGGAGGCGCACGGCGGCCGCCGGTTCGCGGTGGTGGTCACGGTGGCCCGCCGTCCCGGCCGGCGCTCGGCCGACGGCACCGGCGTGCTGGAGGCCACCTCGGCCTCCTCCGCCGCCTGGCTGGCCGGCTCCGGCCTGCTCGGCTCCACCTGGCCCGGCCAGCTGGACCGGGCCCGCCGCCAGGACTGGCTGGACCAGCAGAGCGCGCTCGCCTGGGACCTGGCCGACGACCTCGGCGGCCCCGGCTGGTCCCCGCTCACCCTGCCGGTCAACGGCCTGCCACAGCCGTTCCGCTACCGCGAGTCCGAGTACGGCTGGGTGCTGGCCGGCGAGGCGCCCGGCGTGCTGATCGGCGCCTACGGCCGCGGCGTCAGCGCCTACGGCGCCGGCTTCGCCGCCGTGCCGGACCTGAGCGCGTACACCGCGGACTGACGGCCCCTCCGGTTCGCCCGGAGCGGCCGCCGGCCCGCGGCGGCGGTCAGAACTTGTTGCGCGGCGTCAGGCCCAGCGACATGCCGGAGAGGCCCCGCTGGCGGTTGCCCAGCTTGGCGGCGACCGCGTTCAGCGCGGCGCCGGCGGGGGAGTCGGGGGCGGAGAGGACGACCGGGCGGCCGTCGTCGCCGCCCTCGCGCAGCCGGACGTCGATCGGGATGCTGCCGAGCACCGGGACCTCGGCGCCGGTGGCCCGGGTCAGCGCGTCGGCGACCGTCCTGCCGCCGCCGGTGCCGAAGACGTCCACCATCTCGTCGCAGTGCGGGCAGGGCATGCCGGACATGTTCTCGATCACGCCGACGATCTTCTGGTGGGTCTGCAGCGCGATGGTGCCGGCCCGCTCGGCCACCTCGGCGGCGGCCTGCTGCGGGGTGGTGACGATCAGGATCTCGGCGTTCGGGACCAGCTGGGCGACCGAGATGGCGATGTCGCCGGTGCCGGGCGGCAGGTCGAGCAGCAGCACGTCCAGGTCGCCCCAGTAGACGTCGGCCAGGAACTGCTGCAGCGCGCGGTGCAGCATCGGGCCGCGCCAGACCACCGGGGCGTTGCCCGGGGTGAACATGCCGATCGAGATCACCTTCACGCCGTTCGCCGACGGCGGCATGATCATGTCCTGCACCTGGGTCGGCCGGCCCTCGACGCCCAGCATCCGGGGCACGCTGTGCCCGTAGATGTCGGCGTCCACCACGGCCACCTTCAGGCCCTGGGCGGCCAGCGAGGCCGCCAGGTTGACGGTCACCGAGGACTTGCCGACGCCGCCCTTGCCGGAGGCCACGGCGTAGACCCGGGTGAGCGTGCCGGGCTTGGCGAACGGGATCTCCCGCTCGGGCGCGCCGCCGCGCAGCAGCTGGGAGAGCTCCTTGCGCTGCTCCTCGCTCATCACGTCGAGCTCGACCTCGACGGCGGTGACGCCCGGGATCCGGCCGACCGCGGTCTTCACCCGGTCGGTGATGGTCTCGCGCATCGGACAGCCGGAGACCGTCAGGTAGACCGCGACCTTGACCGCGCCCCCGGCGCCGAACTCCACGGATTTGACCATGCCGAGGTCGGTGATCGGGCGGTTGATCTCCGGGTCCTGCACGGTCGACAGCGCCTTGCGGACGGACTCCTCCGTCACACCGGTCGCCACTTCGGTCTCATTGGCCATGCCTTGATGGTACGGCGCGCCACCGGCCCGCCCGACTGGCCGGTAGCGTGCCGCGGATCACAGCACCTCGGCCGCCGGCTGGCGCTCCTCCAGCTCCTTGAGCAGGCTCTGCAGTTCGGACCGGACGAAGTCCCGGGTGGCCACCTCGCCCAGGCCCTGGCGCAGCGCGGCCACCTCGCGGGTCAGGTACTCGGTGTCGGCGATGCTGCGCTCGGCCCGGCCCCGGTCCTGCTCCATGTTCACCCGGTCGCGGTCGTCCTGGCGGTTCTGCGCCAGCAGGATCAGCGGCGCCGCGTAGGAGGCCTGCAGCGAGAGCACCAGGGTGAGGAAGATGAACGGGTACTGGTCGAACCGGGCGCTGGTGGGCAGCGTGGTGTTCCAGAGCACCCAGACGATGATCACCACCGTCATCCAGACGATGAACCGCCCGGTGCCCAGGAAGCGCGCGATCCGCTCGGAGAGCTGGCCGAACGCCTCCGGGTCGTAGGCCGGCAGCGCGAACAGGCTCGGCTTGGCGGTGCGCGGCTGGTCCAGCCGGGCGCGCACCGCGGTGCCGTGCGCCGTCTCGGCGCGCTGCTGGCGGACGGCGTCCCGGCCGCGCGACTCCCGCAGCTTCCGCAGCTCCCCCTGGATCCGCTGTCGCGGGCTCTCCTCGCCGTCCCGGCCGCGCTTGCGGTCAGCCTCCATGCCGCACCTCCGTCTCGTGCTCCGCGCCGCCGTGCAGCGCGGCCTCGCGCCAGTCCTCCGGCAGCAGGTGGTCCAGGACGTCGTCGACCGTGACGGCGCCCAGCAGGTGGTCCGCCTCGTCCACCACCGCGGCCGCGACCAGGTTGTAGGTCGCCAGGTAACTGGTGATCAGCGGCAGCGGGGTGTCGGTGGGCAGCGGGTCGAGGTCGTCGTCGACCAGCGAGCCGAGCAGGGTGAACGGCGGCTCCCGGAGCAGCCGTTGGAAGTGCACGGTGCCCAGGTACTTGCCGGTCGGGGTCTCGTTCGGCGGCCGGCAGACGTAGACCTGGGCGGCCAGCGCCGGCTTGAGGTCGCGGACCCGGACCCGGGCCAGCGCCTCGGCGACCGTGGCGTCCGGCTCCAGGATGATCGGCTCGGTGGTCATCAGGCCGCCCGCGGTGTCCTCCTCGTAGCTGAGCAGGCGGCGGACCGGGGCGGCCTCCTCCGGCTCCATCAGCTGGAGCAGCCGCTCGGCCTCGTCGCCGGGCAGTTCGGAGAGCAGGTCGGCCGCGTCGTCCGGGTCCATCGCCTCCAGCACGTCGGCGGCCCGTTCGTCCTGCAGCTTGCCGAGGATCTCCACCTGGTCGTCCTCGGGCAGTTCCTCGAGCACGTCGGCCAGCCGCTCGTCGTCCAGCGCCGCGGCCACCTCGGCCCGGCGCTTGGCCGACAGGTGGTGCATCACGCTGGCCAGGTCGGCCGGGCGCAGCTGCTCGAAGGTGGCCAGCAGGTTGGCCGCGCCCTGGCCCTCCTCGGTCAGCGAGAAGCCGGTGACGGCGGACCAGTCCAGGGTGACGGCCTCGCCGCGGGACTTGCGCAGCCGGGTCGGGCGGCCGCGCTGCACGAAGACCTTGCTGATCTCCCACTCGCGCAGCCGGGTCGGCACCATCGCCACGTCCAGCACGGTGACCTCGCTGCCGGTGGCGACCTCGGTGACCCGGCGGTCCAGCAGCTCGGCGAGCGCCAGGGTCTCGGTCGGGCGCTGCTCGAACCGGCGCATGTTGATCACCCCGGTGGTCAGCACCTGGCCGGACTCCACGCTGGTGACCCGGGTCATCGGCAGGAAGATCCGGCGGCGCCCGACCACCTCGACCACCAGGCCGAGCACCCGGGGCGGGCGGGCCCCGATCCGCAGTGCCACCACCACGTCGCGGACCCGGCCGACTTGGTCGGCGTTGGGGTCGAAGACCGCAACGCCGGCGAGGTGGGAGATGAAGACCCGGCTTCCAGGACCTGCCATGGACTTCCTTCCGATCGGCGTCAAGGTGCGGCGTCCGGGTCAGGCTATCGAACGGCCCGCCCACCGGGCTTGCCGCGGCCGGTGTGCCGCCCCGTACGCTGTGCCGCATGGACGGGACCACGGCCACTGCCGACGACTTCTTCGACCGCGCGCTGGTGGAGGAGGCGGTGAAGAAGTCCGGGCTGCTCTGGGTCCGTCCGGAGGGCGCGGTCGGGGACCGTCCGCTCTGGCACGCCTGGCACGACGGCGCGGTGGTGCTGGTCGGCGACGGCGGCGAGCAGCCGCTGCACGGCCTGCGGGCCGGCGGCGCGGCCGGGGTGACGGTGCGCAGCAAGGACAAGGGCGGCCGGCTGGTGGCCTTCGAGGCCCGGGTGGCCGTGCTGGAGCCGGGCGGCGAGGCCTGGCAGGGCGCGGTGGAGGAGCTGAAGGGCAAGCGGCTGAACGCGCCGGACACCGACAGCATGACGGAGCGCTGGGCCGCCGAGTGCCGGGTGCTGCGGCTGGAGCCGGTGGGCGCGCCGAGCCAGCGCCCCGGCGCGATGCCGGAGGGCGCGCACCTGGCCGCGCCGGCCGCGAGCCCGGCGACCACCCGGCAGCCGATCCCGGCCGGGCTCCCCAAGCTGGTGCTCGGCAAGCTGCGCCGCCGCGGCTGACCCCCCACCAGGGAGTTTGCCGTCCCGCCATCCGGGCGACAGTTCTGTTCGGCAGGCACGGGCCTTACCTTGGTACGGCCCGCCCGCCCCGGTCCGGGCCCCGTGCCGCCGGCACGGTCGCACCGCCCGCCCCGAGGAGCGCCGTGTCCGACACCCGGTCCGCCGCCGCCGTCCGCCCGGTCGCCGCTCCCGCCGGCCCGCTGCTGCCCGCCGGCGACCTGCTGCTGCTCGCGGTCTCGGTCTCGGCGATCTCCTTCTCCGGCCCGCTGATCAGCGCCACCGCCGCACCCGCGCTGGCCATCGCGGCCTGGCGCAACGTCATGTCGGTGGGCGTGCTCGGCCCGTACGCGCTGCTGCGGCACCGGGACGAGCTGCGCGCGCTGACCCGCCGCCCGGTGCTGCTGGCGATGGCCGCCGGGCTGCTGCTGGCCGCGCACTTCGGCCTCTGGATGCCCAGCCTGCGGATGACCTCGGTGGCCTCGTCCACCGCGCTGGTCACCACCACCCCGCTCTGGACCATCCTGCTGATGCGGGTGGCCGGCCACCGGGTGCCGCGGCTGGTCCGGATCGGCATGGCGACCGCCTTCGCCGGGGTCCTGGTGCTGACCGGCGTGGACCTCGGGCTCTCCACCCGGGCGCTGCTCGGCGACGCGCTGGCGCTGGCCGCCGGGCTGGCCGCCGCCGGCTACATGCTGCTCGGCGCCGAGGTCCGGCGGACCGTCAGCACCACCGCCTACACCCTGGTCTGCTACGGCACCACGTCGGTCGGCCTGCTGGCGGTCTGCTTGTTCGGCGGGGTCCGGATGGGCGGCTGGCCGCTCTCCACCTGGGGGCAGATCGCGCTGCTGATGGTGGTCGCCCAGCTGCTCGGGCACTCGCTGAGCAACCGGGTGGTGCGGGCCCTCGGACCCACCGTCACCTCCACCGCGATCCTGCTGGAGACGCCCGGCGCGGCGCTGATCGCCGCCGTCTGGCTGGGCCAGCTGCCGCCGGCCGCCGCCTGGCCGGCCGTGCTGCTGATCCTGGCCGGCCTCGGCCTGGTGGTGCGCGGCGGGCGGAGCTGACGGCCGCGGCGACTACCGGCGGGTAGGCTCGGGCCATGGCTGCCTCGGACTTCCCGCTCTTCGGTGACCCCTCGGATCCGCACGGCGGGCACGGCCCGCAGGGCCCGAGCCGGGCCGAGGTGCTGGCCGCGGTGGAGGCCCGGCTGCGGACCGCCTTCGGCGAGCCCGGCGGACGGGCCGGCGTCACCTTCCTCGGCGCCGAGAAGATCGAGGTGCTGCGGTTCGGCCCGGACGCCGAGGGGCTGGTCCGCTACGCCACCCTGGGCATGGCCGCCGCGCCGATGGCCGACCCCACCTCGGCCGTCGCCGACCCGGTCCGCGGGCCGCGCGTCGAACTGCTGCTCACGCTGCGCGGGGGGCGCGACGAGGTGCTGCGGGCGCTCGCCGTCTTCGCCGCCACCCCGCAGGTGGAGGGACTGGTGGTGGCCCCCGGCAGCTCGCTGGACCTGGGCGGGCCGCTCTGGCCCGGCGCCCCGTTCACCTCCGTGCTGGCGGGCGAGGGCGGCGGCCTGGTGGAGGACCTGGAGCTGGAGGAGCCGGCCGACCCGGTCCGCTTCCTGCCGCTGCTGCCGATGACCCCGAACGAGGCCGCGCACAAGCGGGTGCACGGCGCCGCCGAGCTGCAGGAGCGCTGGCTGGCGCACGGCACCGACCTGCGCGACCCGGACCGGCGCGGGGTCGCGCTGGACTGACGCCCGACGGGCCGTCAGGCGGTGATCGGCTTCGCGCCGGTGGCCTGCTCCAGCAGCTTGCGGTACTCGCCCGGGTCGGTGGTGAACTCGCCGAGGCGCACCGTCTTGCGGCTGCCGTGGTAGTCGCTGGAGCCGGTGCGCAGCAGCCCCAGCCCGTCGGCCAGCGCGGCCAGCCGCTCCCGGGTCGGCCCGTCGTGGTCCAGGTGGTCCACCTCCAGGCCGCCCAGCCCGGCCGCCGCCAGCTCGGTGATCACCCGGTCCGGCACCGTGCGGCCGCGCTTGACCGCGCCCGGGTGGGCGAAGACCGGCACCCCGCCGGCCGCCCGGACCAGCCGGACCGCCTCGAACGGGTCGGTCTCGTGCTTGGGCACGTCCGCCCGGCCGCCATTGGCCAGCCAGTCGGCGGTGAAGGCCTCCGAAACGGTGGCCACCACGCCCGCCTCGACCAGCGCGCTGGCGATGTGCGGCCGGCCCACCGAGCCCTCGCCGGCGATCCGCTGCACCTGCTCCCAGCTGATCGGCGCGCCGAGCTCCCGGCACTTCTCCACCACCGCGCGGCCGCGGCGGAACCGGTCGGTGCGGACCAGCTCGCGCTCGGCCGCGAACTCCGGCTCGGCCGGGTCGAAGAGGTAGGCCAGCAGGTGCATGCTGATGCCCTCCACCCGGCAGGACAGCTCCGCGCCCGGCACCAGGGTCAGCCGCTCGCCGCCCGGCAGCTCGCGCAGCGCGGCCGCCGCCCCGGCGTGGCCGGCCACCGTGTCGTGGTCGGTCAGCGCCACCACGTCCAGCCCGGCCGCGAGGGCCGCGGCGACCAGCTCGGCCGGCGTGTCGGTGCCGTCGGAGGCGTTGCTGTGGGCGTGCAGGTCGATCCGCACCGGCTGGCTCCTACTGCTGGAGGGGCTGGAGCGGCCCAGGATAGCCGGGTGGTCAGCCGAGCAGCCGGGGGGTGAGAGCACCGCACGGCAGCAGCTCCAACTCGGCCCCGGCGTCCCGCAGATCGGTCAGCACCAGCTCGTCGTACATCAGCAGGGCGGACTGCTCGGGCCAGGCGATCGCCCAGATCCACAAGCCGCGGGCCTCGCCGACGTAGACCGCGCGGTCCGCCGGGGCGTCCGGCACGTGCCACATCGGGGTCGGCCGGCCGGCCGCCAGCAGCTTGGTGTCGGCGGGGCGGTCCAGCGAGAGCGCGTCGCCCGGGTCCGGGCCCTTCAGGCCGGCGTAGCGTGCGCCCAGGCCGACGCCCAGCTCCTCGGCGACCAGCACCAGCTCGCCGAAGCCGCCCAGCGGAGCCGGACCGGAGCAGGCCACGGCCGTCGCCCGGGCACCCGAGAGGTCGTCACCCGCGTGCGCGATACCGGTGTAGAGCCAGTTCACCGGCAGCGGCCAGGGGAGCCAGACGGGGACCTCGGACCTGGCCACCGCCACCCCCAGGGCCTCCACGCTAGGGGGGAGGACCGGCTGCATCGGATGGACGGCACCATGGGTGTCGCACTGCCAGGTGTCGGAGAAGAGACCGGGGGCACGCACCCGACCGGCGCACCTCGGGCAACTTGGCTCGCCCCTCATAACAGCCAACGCTCCTCCCTCCGGGCCACCGCGTCAAGGACGATCACCCGTACGGAGTGCGTTCGCCGACGGCCGGGTCCCCGGCATGGGACGTGGCGGGCTGGCGGCCCCCGCTAGGGGATGTCCCGGCGGGCCGGGCGGCAAACGTGATCGGCGCCGACTGGGGGCGTGCGCGGACACACTGACGCCCCGTCACCGGGGTGTGGTGGCGGGGCGTCGGAGACCGGTCGGCCGATGGGCCGCGAAGCGCGTCAGGCGGCTTCGAACGGACGGATGTAGAGGCGCTCGCCGGTACGGGCGGCGTCCTCCACCAGGCGGCGGACGGTATCGGCGTCGGCGATCAGGCGGGCGGTGGCCGAGCTCAGCTGCTCGTCCAGTCGGAGGATTTCGAAGCGCATGGACCTCTCCTCTCTCTGCCTCGGGCGGGCCGGGGCTTTGGGGTTTGGTACTCCCTCGTTCATCAGGCTCACAGCAAGCCGATTCCCGGCGGTTGCCCGCCGGTGAAGTTCCGGTTACGTGACCACAGGGGGTGCCGCACAGGGGCACACCAGAGGGAACCGCCGGGCGGAGGTGCTTCATTCCCGGTATGAATCAAATGTTTCCAGAACTAATGATTTTCCATCCGCGCTCGACCGACCCACGAGCCGGGCGCGAGAGCCGGGCGGGGAGCCAGGGGTCAGGAGCGGGAGCTGAGCCGGGATCAGGCGACCGAGCGCCAGAAGTCCGTCAGCAGCGCGGCCGTCTCGGCCGGCCGCTCGGCGTTGGGGGAGTGCTGCGCGCCGGCCACCCGGTGGTAGGGCGCGCCCAGCCGCTCGGCCGTGGCCGCCTGCTCGTCCACCGGCCAGGCGTAGTCCTGCTCGCCGGAGATCCACAGCTTCGGCAGCGGCACCGCGGCCAGCTCCGCCGTGCGGTCCGCCTCGCCGACCAGCCGCTCGCACATCGCGAAGAGGGACTGCGGCACATTGGCCACCCAGCGCCGGTGCAGGAAGTCGGCGATCTCCGACTCCTGCTTCGGGGTGTCGGGCCCCTCCATCTCCTGCATCAGCTGCCAGATGGTCTCCAGGTCCAGGCTCTCCAGCCCGACCATCAGCATTCCGGTCCGCTCCGCCTCGGAGGGCTGGATCGGGCCGGGGCCGGTGGAGAGCAGGGTGAGCGAGGACCAGGGCAGCTCCGCACCGGAGGCCGCGGCGGCCAGCACCGCCTCGCGGGCCACGAAGCCCGCGAAGGAGTGGCCCAGCAGGTGCAGCGGGCCGTGGCCGGCCAGCGCGGCGGAGACCGCCGTCAGGTCGCGGCCCAGCTCCGGCAGCGCGTAGGCCTCCCGCTCGGCCGGGCCGCCGGTCTCGAACTGGCCCCGCTGATCCAGCGTCACGGCGCGGTAGCCCGCGGCGGCCAGCGGCTCCAGCAGGGCGATGAAGTCCTCCTTGCTGCCGCTGAAGCCCGGCACCAGCAGCGCCGTGCCGCGCACCGGGCCGTCGAGCGGCTCGGCCAGCAGGGCTGCGAACGAGCCGCGGGCCGTCGCCAGCCGCTCGGCCCGCGCGCAGGCCGGCAGGGTGAGGAACGGCGGCGTGCTCATGTGGGTGACTCTCTTCCTGGAACCGGCTGCGGGGCCGCCTCCGACCCTACGGCCTGCCCGGTCGGCCCGGCCAGGCGGCCCCGGGGGCGCCCGGGCGAACGGAAGGGGCGGGCGGACCGTTCTCCGGTCCACCCGCCCCGCGCTGCGTCAACGGACGCTCCGTCAGGCGCTCGCGCCACCCTCGGCCGCGGCCTTCTTGGTGGTGCGCTTGGCCGCGGTCTTCTTGGCAGCC